>WJKR01000059.1 GCA_014729015.1 Candidatus Woesearchaeota archaeon
GCATCTCAAAATACGTCGGGAAAGTGTTCTCGGAACGAGGGAGCTACAAAATCCCGCACCAGATAGAAAAACTCAGGAATGGCATCATCTACCTCAGCTTCACCCGGGTAAAGCGCATCCCCATCATCGCCGCGATCAAGGCATTAGGCATGGTCAAGGACGAGGACATCATGAAATCCCTCGGCCTCGGCGAGAACTCAGAAGTGTTCATCAACCTGTACGAATTCATCGACCTCAAGAACGAGGAGGACGCCCTCGACTACATCGCCAAGAAGATCGGCATCACGCAGAGCAAGGACATCCGCGTTGAGCGGGTCAGCGACATCATCGACAAATACTTGTTACCTCACCTCGGCCTCACCGAGAAAGACCGGCAATCCAAAGCCCTCAACCTGTGCAAATACGTCAAGGACTACATCCACATCAGCGCCGGCGAATGGGGAGTCGACGACAAGGACCACTACGCAAACAAGCGTATCAAGTACTCCGGCGACCTCATCGGCGACCTGTTCAAGGTCAACCTCAAGGTCCTGATAGGAGACCTGCTCTACAACTTCCAACGCATCGTCAAGCGAGGCAAGTTCCCCAGCATCAAAGTCATCATCAGGGAGAAACTGTTGACGCAGCGCATCTACAGCAGCATGGCGACGGGCAGCTGGGTCGGCGGCAGGAAAGGAATCAGCCAGCGGATCGAACGGCTGAACTTCCTCCAAACCCTCAGCCACCTACAACGGGTCATCAGCCCACTCTCCGCATCACAGGAGAACTTCGAGGCCCGCGCACTGCACAGCACGCACCTCGGCAGGCTGTGCATGACAGAGACCCCTGAAGGCAGCAATATCGGGCTGCGAAAAAACCTCGCCCTCCTCACCGACGTGAGCGGTGCCGTGGACGAGGCAGCCTTGCTCAGCACCATGAAAAACCTCGGCTTGGAGTTGATCAAATAATGGCAACAGACGTTTTCGTGGACGGAAGATTCGTCGGCACCGTCAAGGACCCGGAAGCATTCGCCAAGCGATTCGTAGACGAGCGACGCCTCGGAAACATCCCAATCAGCGTGAACGTCCTCAACGACGAGCCGCGGGAACGCATCGTTGTCGAGACGGCGAAAGGGCGATCGCTACGACCAGTCCTCGTCGTGAAAGAAGGCAAGCTATTGCTGACGGACAAGCACGTCGAGCAGCTCAGGAAGAACGAGATCGCCTGGACAGACCTCATCAAACAAGGCATCATCGAATACCTAGACGCGATGGAGGAAGAAGCAGCCTACATCGCCATCCAAAAAGAAGACCTCACGCCGGAACACACGCACCTCGAAGTCTCGCCGCTCGACCTCGTCGGGCTCTGCACGAGCATGGTGCCCTTCGGGAACTACAACCACGGCGTCCGCATGAACCAAGGCAGCAAGAACCAAAAGCAAGCGCTCGGCCTCTACGTCGCGAACTACGCCGTCAGGATGGACATGGACGTCTCGGTACTGCACTATCCGCAGTTCCCGATCGTGACGAGCGCGACGCACTACATCGCAGACTATGACAAGCACCCCTCAGGGCAGAACGTCATCGTCGCAGTCATGTCCTACCAAGGGTACAACATGGAAGACGCCATCGTCATCAACCAAGGCGCCATCCAGCGAGGACTAGCGAGGAGCAGCTATTTCAGACCGGTCGTCAGCGAAGAACTCCGCTACAGCGGCGGCCTCATCGACGAGATATGCATCCCCGACAAGGACGTCAAAGGGTACCGTGCGGAGCACGACTACCGGTTCCTCGAAGAGGACGGCATCATCTATCCCGAAGCGGTCATCGCAGAAGGAGACGTCCTCATCGGGAAGACCAGCCCGCCACGATTCTTGTCAAGCACCGACGAGTACAACCTCGCCTCGAACCAGCGACGGGAATCGTCCATGTCGCTCAAACACGGCGAGAAAGGCATCGTGGACTTCGTCTTCCTCACGGAGAACGCAGAAGGGAACAAGCTCGTCCAGACACGGCTCCGCGAACAGCGCATCCCCGAGATAGGAGACAAGTTCACGTCCAGACACGGCCAGAAAGGCGTCATCAGCTATGTCGCGCCAGAAGTCGACGTACCGTTCTCAGCATCAGGCATGAAGCCTGACATCATCTTCGGCACCCACGGCATCCCTTCGCGGATGACTGTGTCGCACCTGTTCGAGCTCCTCGCGGGCAAGACCGGAGCGCTGGCGGGCAGGTACGTCGACGCGACGATGTTCGACGCAGAGCACGAAGTCGACATCAGGGAGGAGCTCCGCCAAGTAGGATTCCAAGACAACGGCACAGAGACCCTGTACAATGGCATTACCGGCGAGCGCTACCACGTCCAGATATTCATCGGCAACATGTATTACCTCAAGCTCAAGCACATGGTCGCCAACAAGATCCACAGCCGCGCCCGCGGACCCATCCAACTCCTCACCAGGCAACCGACAGAAGGACGGGCGAAGGAAGGAGGCCTCCGATTGGGAGAGATGGAAAAAGACACGTTCGTCGCGCACGGAGCCTCCCTCCTACTCAAGGAACGGTTCGACTCGGACAAGACCGTCGTGCCCATAGGGGAGAAGTCAGGCCTAATCAGCTACTACGACGCGAAGAAAGGCGGTAAGGCAACGAGCACCCTCTTACCGGACGAGGAAGAGATGCACAACGTCGAGATCAGCTACGCGTTCAAGCTCATGCTCGACGAGTTCATGAGCCTCGGCGTGTACCCAAAACTGGTGGTGAACAGGAAATTTTAGGTGAAGAACAGCATGGAGAATGAGAAACTGGTCTACAGCCGGGTGAGCAAGCTAGCATTCGCGCTGATGTCGCCTAAGATGATCAAGGACATTGCCAAGGCGAAGATAGTCACCCCTGAACTCTACGACAAGGAGGGCTACCCTGTCGACGGAGGACTGATGGACGTCCGCCTCGGCGTCATCGACCCAGGCTTGCGGTGCAAGACGGACGGCCAACGGCTCAAGGAATCGCTCGGCCACTTCGGGTACATCGAGCTCGCGCGTCCCATCATCCACATCAACTTCGTCGACGTCATCCTCGACGTGCTCCGCAGCACGTGCAGAGAATGCGGCCACATCCTCATACCGAAGGACAAGATAAAAAAGCACATGGAAGAGCTAGAGGTCATCGAACTCGACCAAGGGCCGACCGAGCGCAGGGACAAGATCAAGGAGATCATCGCAAGCCTTAAGACGATTAACAAGTGCCCGTACTGCGGCGCGAAGCAGCAAAAAGTGCGATTGGAAAAACCGACCACGCTCCTCGAAGACGAGAAGCGCATCTCACCCATCGAGATCAGGTCGCGGCTGGAACGCGTCCCTGACGACGACCTCGAACCGTTCGGCATCAACCCATCAGCCGCGCGACCGGAATGGATGGTGCTGACCGTGCTCGGCATCCCGCCAGTGACCATGCGACCAAGCATCACGCTGGAGAGCGGCGAACGCTCGGAAGACGACCTCACTCACAAGCTCGGGGACATCATCAGAATCAACCAACGGCTGTTCGAGAACATCAACGCAGGAGCGCCGGAGATCATCATCGAGGACCTCTGGGACCTCCTCCAATACCACGTCACCACGTTCTTCAACAACGCGGTGCCCCAACTACCCCCTGCTCGGCACCGGAGCGGCCAGCCGCTCAAGACCATCACGGGACGCATCAAGAGCAAGGAGGGACGCATCAGGCACAACCTCGCCGGCAAGCGCACCAACTTCTCCGCCCGCACGGTTATCAGCCCCGACCCGAAGCTGAAGATTAACGAGGTCGGCGTGCCGCGGATGACCGCGATGAAGCTCACCGTTCCTGAACGGGTGACGGAATGGAACATGGCATACCTCAAGAAGTTCATCGAACGCGGCGCCAAGCAATACCCCGGCGCGAACTACGTGATCAGGCCTGACGGCAGGCGCAAGAAAATCACGAGCGAGACGCAAGAACAGGTGCTGGAAGAATTACAACCCGGATTCATGGTCGAACGGCACCTCATGGACGGCGACATCGCCCTCTTCAACAGGCAACCCAGTCTGCACCGGATGAGCATGATGTGCCACCGCGTCAAGGTGCTGCCAGGGCTCACCCTACGACTATCGCCGGCTGTCTGCGCGCCGTACAACGCTGACTTCGACGGTGATGAGATGAACCTGCACATCCCGCAGACAGAGGAGGCGCGGTCAGAGGCAGAACTACTCATGGAAGTCCAGACGCAGATCATCAGCCCGAGGTACGGGTTGAGTATCATCGGCTGCAACCAGGATGCCATCAGCGGCAACTACCTGCTGACGAGGAAAGGGTTTACTATTCCCAGAAGAGAAGTCATCGACCTCCTCACCGCCATCGGCGTAGACGATTTCAGCCGGATACCTGACAAGCAGCGTGTCACCGGGAAAGAAGTGTTCTCCGCACTCATCCCGCGTGACTTCTCCTTTATCGGCAAGAGCAGGCTGGCGAAAGAACATCCTGAGGACCCTGACGCGAAGGTCGTCATCGAGAAAGGCGTGCTCAAGCAGGGCGAGCTGGACAAGAACAACCTCGGGGAAGGGTCGGGGCTGCTGCTGCGCAACTTACACAAGCAGTACGGCGCCGACTTCACGCTCGACCTACTAGGGAAGTTCTACGCGCTCGGCATCGAGGTGCTGCACCGCCACGGGTTCAGCGTGAGTATATCGGACATCGACCTGCCAGCAAAAGGAAAGCAAGAGGTCGAACATCACCTGGAACAAGGTGAAGCGATGGTGCAGGACCTAATCAAACAGTACCACGAAGAGACATTAGAATTGCTCCCGGGTAGGGACCTGCGTGAAACGTTGGAGCTGCGCATCCTCGAACAGCTCAACAAGACGCGCAACAGCATCGGGAACGTCGTGAAACAATACGCGTCGCAGCAGTCCAACCTGCTGGACATGATGGTCTCGGGAGCCAAGGGTGGCATCATCAACCTTGCGCAGATGGCGGCGTGCGTCGGGCAACAGGCGCTCGGTGGCAGGCGCATCACCAAAGGGTACCGTGAGCGGACGCTCTCTTGTTTCAAGCCCGGCGACCTCGGCAGCGCGTCCCACGGGTTCATCGCGCGCGGGTTCAAGAAGGGACTACAACCCCATGAGATGTTCTTCATGAGCATGACGGGAAGGGACTCATTGATGGATACCGCCTTGCGAACGCCGAAATCAGGCTACCTCTACCGCCGCTTGGCGAACGCACTGCAAGACCTCAAGGTAGAATACGACGACACGGTCCGCGACGCTTCGGGCAAGATCGTCCAGTTCCGCTACGGCGAGGACGGCATCGACGTGTCCAAAAGCGAGGACGGCAAGGTCAATGTCAAGCAGATCATCGAGTTGATAGGAGGATAATCATGAAGGACATCATCGCATCCTATGACGACCGCCTACCCAAAAGCATCTTAGAAGAGGTACGGGAGAACATCAAGGAGAAGAAGTGTACGAATGCCAAGCTCAAAAAAATCATGATGAAGGTGGCAGAGGAATACCAATCTTCGCTAGCGCACGCAGGCGAGAGCGTCGGTCTCGTCGCCGCCGAGTCCATCGGAGAGCCAGGAACGCAGATGACGTTGAACACATTCCACTTCGCAGGTGTCGCGGAGA
>WJKR01000060.1 GCA_014729015.1 Candidatus Woesearchaeota archaeon
CATCACCCTCCGTGGCCTGGAAGCCATCAGGAACGCGGACATCATCTACCTCGAGCATTACACCGCCGTCCAGCACACGAAGAAGGAGGAGCTGGAGACGTTCTTCAACAAGCCCATAGTCCTCGCGAACAGGGAGATGGTAGAAGTCGGTGGCGGCAACATCGTCGACGAAGCGAAAGAACAGGACGTCGCCTTCCTCGTTGTCGGCGACCCGTTCGGCGCGACGACGCACACCGACCTGTTCTTGCGAGCGAGGAAGAAAGGCGTGCACATCGAGGTCATCCACAACGCGAGCATCCTATCCGCAGTCGGCGTCGTAGGCCTAGAGTTGTACAAGTATGGTAGGACGACGACCATCGTCTTCCCTGAAGATGGCTGGGTGCCCGCATCGTCATATGATGTCATCAAGAAGAACCAAGAAAACTATATGCACACCTTGTGCTTATTGGACATCAAACTGGCAGAGCCCACCAAAGAGGATATCCTGAGGGGCGTGGACAAGCCGCAACCGCCGCGCTTCATGACCATCAAGGAAGGGCTTGCGGCCTTGAAGGAGATGGAGAAGCAGCAGAAGGGAGCCGTCGTCACCGACGATACCTTGGTGATCGGCGTCGCGCGCATCGGCGGCGTGAACGACGTGCCTATGGTCAAAGCAGGAACAGTGAAAGAGCTTATGGGAACCGATTTCGGCGAACCCATGCACTCACTCATCATCCCCGCAAAGAAACTGCATCATGTCGAGGAAGAGATGGTCCGACAATGGACATGATCATTTCGCCGCTTTCCTGATCGCGGCAGCAACTTTCTTGCCGGTCGGGCCGTCCATCTTCCCAACGGCCTCGAACGCTCGCAACACCTCGAGTGGCACAGCGAAGATGACCGTGTTGCTCTGATCGCTCGAGAGGTCATTCAGCGTCTGCAGGGTGCGTAAGTGCAACGCGCCGGGCGCCTTGCTCAATGTCGAGGCGGCCTTGCTCATGTTCGCCGCGGCGATGGTCTCGCCTTCTCCCTTGATGATCACCGCGCGCTTCTCCCTTTCCGCCTCGGCTTGCCTGCCCATGACGCGCTTCATGTCCTGCGGCAAGATGACGTCCTTCAGGTCGACGCTCTCAACGATGATACCCCACGGGTCAGTCGCTTTGTCCACTATCTCCCGGATCTTGTTCGATATCGCGTCTCGGTTGCTCAACAGATCATCCAATTCCACTTCGCCGACGATGTTCCTCATCGTCGTCTGTGCCAATTGCGAGACGGCGTACATGAAATGCTCCACCTCGATGATGGCCTTGAAGGCCTCCTTGACCTTGTAATACACGACCGCGTTCACATTCACCGAGATATTGTCGTTCGTCATGCAGTCCTGGTCAGGCACGTCCACCGCCTTGACGCGCATGTCCACCCGCACCCAACTCTGGAAGATGGGGATGACCATACGCCACCCCGGCTGCATGATGCCTGTGTACTTCCCAAAGGTGAACTTGACGCCTCGCTCGTACTCGTTCACGACCTTGAGCCCTGCCAAGAAGAACAAGACGATGATGCCGATGATGATGTAGCCTAGTGCCATATTACCACCCCTGCTCAGAGGTCGAGGAGAAGTTTTTAAACGTTTGGTTTTCTGTCCTGGCCGCGCTCTGAAGCGAAATATTTATAAGAGTGGTTCTGTCATGTACCTCGCATGCGTAACAAGAAAGGGATGTCGCCTCTTATCGCGACCGTCTTGCTCATCGCCTTTGCCGTGGCGTTGGGGGCCATGATTATGAACTGGTCCACCGATATCGAGGAGCCGATAAGCAAGACGCAGACCACGTCGTCCGACCCGTGCAGCGGTGTCCGGTTGGCGCTCGCAGAGGTCGGCGGTTCTCCCACGTTCTGCTACCAAGGCGGCGCTATAAAGTTCATCGTCGTCAATGAGGGGAGCAAAGAGATAAGCGGCGTCCAGCTGCGCACGGTCGACGCAGACCTCGCACAGGTCAAGGAAGACATCCCCGGCAGCGGGGTGACGGTCGGCGACACCTTCTCGCATGATTTTTCTTTCGACAAGTCCGGCATGGTGCACGTCGAGCTCGTCCCGTTCGTGTTCGCGAACAACCAGCCCCACTACTGCTTGAATCAGCGTATCGTTCAGGACGTCTTGCCTGAGTGCTGAGCATAAACGTTTTTATATGGTCCCTGTGTTCCCATCATCCTATGAGGATCACGCTGGACATCAGGAAGTCCTTGGAAGAGAACGCCGCATCCTATTTTGAGGTCGCGAAGAAGGCCAGGAACAAGGCCGCCGGCGCCGAGAAGGCGATAGAGCGGGCGAGGAGATCGAAGGCGACGCGAGTACCCGATACGGGGCAACAGCGATCGTTGCCGAAAAAGATACGGAAGAAGGCGTGGTACGAGAAGTTCAAGTGGTGCTTGACGAGCAACGGTTGCTTGGTTATTGCAGGTAGGGATGTGGTCACGAACGAGGTTATCATCAAGAAGTACACGGATGATCATGACGTGGTGTTCCACACTGACGCCGCTGGCAGCCCATTTGTCGTCTTGAAGACCGATGGCAACGACGTGCCTGAACGGGTCCTCCAAGAAACGGCTGATTTTTGTGCTTCCCATTCAAAAGCGTGGAAGCTTGGCCTGTCCTCTGCGGAGGTGTATTGGGTGAATCCGGAGCAAGTCACCAAGGAGGCGAAAGCCGGCGAGTACATGGGCAGAGGCAGCTTCATGGTGTATGGTACGCGGCATTATGTCCGGCCACGAATGGGGTTGGTCGCCGTTCCTTATGAAGATAAGGTCATGATTGCGCCGGAAGCGTCTGCAAAGCGGTATCATCAAGGAGTGGCGGCGAAGATAGCGCAAGGGCAGGAAAAAACTTCTGACAGCGCGAAGAAAGTCGTTACCATCCTCGGTGTCGGCGAGGTTGATGACGTCCTGCCCGGGTTGCCAAGCGGTGGTTGCAGCGTGGAGAAAATCATGTTATAGCTTGATGCGTCTGCGTTTCCCTGGAGTGAGCTGGTAGTGTTTGCCGTGGACGTCGATGCTTGTCCGTTCTTTTCCTGAGGTGCTCACGAGGACTTCTTTGTGCGTGATGTCAAATGCGTACAGTGTTCCTTTGTTGCATAAAGATAATTTGATGTGTTCCCAGTGTTTCGGCAGCAACGGATAGACGCTGACACCATTCTCTGTGAGATGGATGCCGGCGAGGTCTTCCCGCGCGATACGTATGGTGCCTGCCATCATGCCGGTGTGTACGCCTTCCTTGGTCGTGCCTCCTTGGACATCCGCAAAATCGCTTTTTATCGCTCCGCTAAACCATTCCCATGACTTTCTACGATCATGGAATCGGGTGATGATGGCGTCATGCACTAATTTGCTGAGGGTGCTGCCGTGTGAGGTCCGCGATTCGTAGTAGTCGTAGTGTTTCTTCAGGAAGCGTAACGGGTGATTGGCCTGTATGCCTAGTCTGCGGAGTACGTCCAACGCGTCGGTCAGTTTTAACAAGTAGAAGACCATGAGCGTGTCCGCCTGTTTGGCGACTTTGTAGTCATCCGGGGATTTCTTCTCTGCTTTGAGGATGCGGTCCATGCGGCCGACGTCGCCGTACTTCTTCCGGTAGCGGTCCCAGTTGAGCTCTTTAAGCTTGTCATACCCCTTGAATTGTTGGATGATGCCCTGCTTGACATGCACTGCCAGGTTGTTACTGATGTTCTCCCATTCCAGGAGCTCTTCCTTGGTGACGTTGAGCTGTAGTAGTCTCCTTGGTATGCGTTTGCGTAAGTCAAAGGTTCGTCGCAACAGCCAGGAGACCATGATGTTCGTGTACGCATTATCAGTCAACCCTGTCTCTCCGCTCTTCGGGAGCTTTTCGTGGAATTCGTCCGGTCCCATGACACCGCTGACATGGTACTTTTTGTCCTTTGCGTCATACGTTGCCATGCTGGTCCAAAACCTCGCAATTTCCACCATGACCTCTGCTGCGTAGTCGTTGAGGAATGCTGCGTCATCCGTGTGCTTCACGTACTGGAAAAAGTCATAGAAGATGGCGATGTTGACGTGCCGTTGCTGCATGCTCAGGTCGGGTCCCCAGCTCTTGTCGACCGGGTTGTAATGGATGGGCTGCGTCTCTTCCTCGCCGGTGTCTGCTGATTGCCAGGGATACATCGCTCCTGCGTACCCAGCTTTCTTTGCGTTCTCCTTTGCTGCCTCTAACCGTCGATACCGATACAACAACAACGCTCTAGCGATGTCAGGGAAGCGGTGCAGGAAGAACGGTTGGACGTACAGCTCGTCCCAGAATAGGTGTCCGTGATAGCTTTCTCCATGTAGGCCGCGTGCGGGCATGCCCGCATCGAGCCGCTTGTTGTGCGGTGACGCGATGCTGAGGAGATGATAGGCGTGCAGTCGCAGGAGTCGTTGTGTGTAGCGGTCCCCTTCGACGGCGACATCCGCCTTTTCCCAGAGCCGCGCCCATGCTTGCTGGTGCTTCCTCTTGCAGGCGTCATGACCGGTTTTGAGATTGCTCAGCGTTCGTTTTCGCGGCTGGTCAACATCGTTGGAGGTGTAGATGCTCACCGTCTTCTCGATGCTACAAGGTTGTCGCTGTTTCGCTTTGAGCAGCACCGCTTCGCCAATCTTGGTATGCTGCTTGATGAGCGTCTTTTGCTGCACGTTCCTTCCTGCAAGGCTGAAATGGTTCTTCATGGCATAGCCGAGATGGTATTTGCCTGTGCTGGTCTTCGCGTCGAGGTAGCATTTACCACCGGTTTTCCCTGTCGCGGTGACGATGACATGCTTGTTCGTGAACTGCTTGTACCGAGCGGCGTTCTCATTCTTCACGTCGCCGTCGATGAGCGACTGCAGGATGATGGTGTCGTCATAGTTTTGCGGCGTGACCGTGACTTTCAGGCAGGCGGTGTGCGGGTCGTGCATGCTGGCGAAGCGTTCGCTCGAGATCTCGGTGATCCTCCCGTTCTTTTCCTTGAATTCCATGTCATACTTGAGGATGCCGTGCCGCAAGTCCAGTGCCTGTTCGTACTTGGTGATGTGTTCCTTGAACGGGTCGACAACCTTTTTTCCGATAGTGATTTTTACCAGCAACCAGTTCGGGCAATTCACCATTTCGTTGATCCACACCTCCTTGCCTTGGACGACGCTTTTCGGCTTGTTGAAAACGTTCGCCAGGTAACACCCGGGGTAGTGGTGGTCATTGGCCGTCTGTGTTTCATGGCACCCTCTCGTGCCGAAGTGGCCGTTCCCGACCATGGTGAGCGCCTCCCGTGTCTGTTGCAGTTCGGGGTCGTAGTGATGGTATTTGATGAGCCAGTTCTCTTTGTCCATGCCGTGGTCGAACCACTCCCTGACCTGTTGTAGTGTCAGGTCGCCTGCCCGTCTGAACACCTTATCGGCGCCGGTGAGCATGTCCTTGTACGGCGCGACGCCAACGACGAGCCCGAAGTTGCCCCTGTTGCCCGCTCGTATGCCGCTGATCGCGTCTTCGAAAACGATGCACTCCCCGGGCTTTGCGTGCAGCTGCGTCGCTGCGTGGACGAACATGTCCGGTTCCGGCTTGCCTTTGATGCCGAGCCGTTGCAACGTGTTGCCGTCCACGTGGACGTCGAAGAGGCCATAGAGCCCGGTCACCGTAAGGATCTTCTTGCAGTTCTTGCTGGACGACGCGACGGCGGTCTTGACGCCTGCTTTCCGCAGCTTCTTGATGAGCGCTACTGCTTTGGGGAACACGTGCGGCTTGTGCTTGGACAACAATTTGTTGTAGAGCACGTTCTTCTTGTTGCCCAGTCCGCAGACCGTCTCCTTCTCCGGGTCGTCCTTCGGGTCGCCGAACGGTAGCTTGATGCCCCGAGACAGGAAGAAGCTTTGCGCTCCTTGGTATCGTGGCTTGCCGTCGACGTAGCGCAGGTAGTCCTCTTTTTCGAACGCCTTGAACGATTTATCCCTTTTTTCTGCGTCTTTTTGCAGGTAGTCGTCGAACATCTCCTTCCATGCCTGTGCGTGCGCCGTCGCCGTGCTGGTGATGACGCCGTCCAGGTCGAAGATCGCTCCCTTGCACTTCATGGTAGTTCCTCACTGAGCCGTTCAAGTATGGAAATGAGGGTGTCGGGATGCGACACGAACATCGCTTGCGGTGCTTGTTCCTTGACGCGTTGCTTGAGCCGTTCGTCTTGCGTTACGAAAATGACCTCTGCGCCCTCGGTGATGAGTGAAAGGTCTGATTCGGTATCGCCGCAGATTAACCGGTGCTCGTCGCTTATGTGTAGTTGTTTGCTGACGTATGCGATGCCATCTCCTTTGTCGAATGCTTTATCAGCCTTTGTTTTCAACAAGATCTCGATGTCGAGCCCTGTGTCTTCGATGCTGAAGTAGGCTTCTTCAGGGTCTACTTCCTTGACCGCTCGCTTGATGGTTTCGAGGAACGCGCGGGATGATTCGTCACTGACTGAGTGGTTGATGTCTTGTCGTGCGATGGTGAGTTGGCCGTGCTTTTCTTGGAATCCTGACCCGATGAGCGAAAAGAGCTTGTTGTGCTCTGCTTCGAGGAGCTCGAGGAGTCGTTCTTTGAGCTTGCTGAGCATGTCCTGTTCTTGCTGTCCGAGGGGTTGTCGCTGCACTGTTCCTCGGTGGAGGTATGCTCTCCCTTTCGATCCTGCGTAGATGACGCTGTCGTCTTCTGGCAACAGGCCCTGCTCCCGTAAGCCTTGCAGGGGTGCTGAGGTGACGATGATGGTGTGCCGCATCTTTTTCGCGAACTGGTGCAGGAAGCACGCGTTGTACACTGATTGGGTGCAGAGGTTGTAGTTTTCACTGTAGTTGTTAATGGTGCCGTCGCGGTCAGTGATGAGGACGTGTAGTGCTTTCTCCTTGAGCTGCTTGACCACTGTGTCGACTTCTTCTTGGAATGAGGGGTAGAACTTCTGGAAGTGTGCGTACAGCCCTTGTGTGCCTTGCGACAAGTAGATGATGTCCTTTTCCAGTTCAGACAGGGTGTAGTGCAGGGTAAGGAGTACTTTGGTACCGCTCGCATAGAGGACATGCTTCTTCCCCTCTTTCGGGACGCTGCTGAGCCGCTCGCCTCCCACTTTGAGCCTTCCTAGCTGTTCTTCGGCTGGCTGCTCGCCTTTGAGGAGCGAGGCTACGAGGTGGCGCTTGGTGTCCCTGAGCGAGTCAAGGAGTTCATAGAGTTGCGTTAGGGTCGTGACTGGTTCCATAGTATCATGCTTTCTTTGCCTGGTGCTGTTGGTGCATGTGCCGATGGCTCACGTCGTGCACTGCGATGATGAACATGCTTTCTGACCAACCCAAGGGGTTGTTCTCGTTCGGTTCGTCCGTGTTGCTGTAGTAAAGTTCTGGGACACCCTTCCTGGTCTCGGTGCGCAACAGTTGTTTCAAGTACGCTTTTGCCGCTTCGTGTTCACCGAGTTTCTCGTAGATGATGGTCAGCCACGCCAGTCCGAACGTCCACTCCGCCTCTTCGCTGTAGCCATCAGGGTTCTTGTTGTAGTAGTAGTCATTCTTGTACCTGATGACGCCTTTCCTCCGCACCAGGTGGTACTCGACGTTCTTCAGTATCTCTCGTCGTTGCGCTGCGTCCGCGACGTCGTACGGCCAGATTAGGCTGAGTAGGGCGAGGTCGACGAACTTCTTCTCTGATTCCCGGGGAAGCAACCGACTGAGCACCGCCTCCCCCCTCTTGATGAGGTTCTCATTGACGATGACGCCTTTGATGTGGCTGATCGCCTTGAGGCCGGCGACGCACGCACCGACGGATGAGGCGTGGACCTCTTCGTTCTCCTCCCACATGCCGCTGTCCTCATCGTGCCAGTACTGGATGCTGCTCAAGTAGTGGATGAGCTTGTTCACGATCCTGAGGTGGTCCTTGGTTCTGATGACGCGGTGCCCCTTTCTCTCGAGCTTGCCAATCTTGAACAGGATCGCCCCAATGGCGTCGTTCTGCTTGTTCCCCCATTCCTCCCAGAACTCGTCAAAGTTCTGGGGGTGGAACCGTGCGTGGATGTACTGGTGGCGGTGCTTCGGCTTATGCGCGATGGCATAGTCTATCTTGTCCTCGTGCTTGAGGAAGATGGCGAGCAGCGCATTGTATGTCTTCTCGATAGTGTCCCAGTCCTCTATTACTTCGAACGCTAGGCATTCATAGAAGTTGTCACGCAGCCATGACTTGTCATACCCTGTGTGCACGTGCTTGTCAGAGGCTGCGAACAATCCCGTGTCGTATTGCAGCTTTTTGAGGATGCTGAGGTGCTGCGTGATGAGCTGTTGATAGGATTGGTGTTTATGGGGAATTTTCATGTGCTTGCCTAGTGGCTATTACTTTAAAAACGTTCTTTTCAATTAAGGAGTGATGAAAGAACAACGTTTAAATATGATGGACGTGCAGGGCTGGAAGAAAAGAGGTGGCCTTGGTCGTGGTTAATATCTTTCTGGATATCGGCTTGATGATTATCATCGCGACGGCGTTCGCGTACGTGCTGCGGTTCTTGAAGCAGCCGTTGATACCCGCGTACATCCTGGCCGGTATCCTCGTCGGCCCGGTGCTCGGCCTCATCACCGACGTGGGGACTATCAGGCTGCTGAGCGAGATCGGCATCGCGTTCTTGCTATTCATCATCGGCTTAGAACTGAACCTGAAGAAGTTACGGGATGTCGGCAACGTCGCGAGCATCGGCGCCTTGGTGCAGATGGGGTTCATGTTCTTGGCGGGGTTCGCCGCCGGTGCGGCCTTAGGATTCCCCTTAGTCACGGACATCTACTTCGGCTTTATCCTCGCGTTCTCGAGCACCATGGTCGTCCTGAAATTATTGTCTGACAAGAAGGAACTGGATACGTTGCACGGTCGCATCGTGATCGGTATGTTGCTGATGCAGGACATCGTCGCCGTGGTCGCGTTGACGTTGCTCAAGGACTTGTCGACGTTCGCGTTCCTGCCGTTCCTGCTCAGCGTTACGGAGGCCGTCGGGTTATTGGTTGTTGCCATCCTGCTCGGCAAGTACGTCTTCCCCGCGGTGTTCAAGTTCGCGGCCAAGCAGCAGGAACTCCTGTTCTTGGCGAGCCTGGCGGTGTGCTTTGTTTTTTCTACCTTGTTCGCGCTC
>WJKR01000061.1 GCA_014729015.1 Candidatus Woesearchaeota archaeon
GAGGCTCATGGCCTCGTCGTCGTACACCGCGATCTGGCCGACCACGAACTCGTTGATGACATAGGCGTCACCACTGTCGCCACCGCTGGTAACAACAACTGCGTCCGGGCCGTTGAGGAAGACCAAGAAGTCGGTCTCCTCCTCGGCGTAGTAGACCTTCAGGTAGTCGCCGCTGTTGTCCGTCTCCAACTCGTACCACGTACCAAACGCGCTCATGCCGTACTCGTAGTCGTCGCCGTCATCCGCTACGCCGGAGATGGACGTCGCGTTGCCCCAGCTGACCGCACCGATCTCTAATTGTTTGTCATCGGTGTTGTCGTGCGTGATGGCAAACGTCAACGTGTCCGGAGCGGTGATGTCGTCACCGTCTTCTCCCGCGTCCTCGACGATGGTCAGGTTCGACGCGTTGTCCGTCAGGTCCGTGTCCAGGTTGAGGACCAATCCGCCTTCGTGGATGATGCGGCTCGCGCTCGCTGACGACAGCGTGAAGGTGTCCTCATCAGGCACTGCATCGACATCGATATTGGTGTCTTCGATCTCATCATTGACCTCGTAGGTCGAGGTCGTGCCGTCGATGAGGTTCTTCAGGTCGACTTCTTTCGGCGACGTCGTGTTGTCCACGTCGCGCACCTCGAAGAAGTATGTGACCCTGTCGCCCGTATCAGCAGCGTCGCTCTCCAAGATGTAGTACTGGCCGTCATCTATGTTGGTCTGCGCTAAGACGAAGTCGCCGTCTTCACCGTTGGTAATGGTGTTAGTGGTCCCTTCTGCTAGTACTTCGAAGTCGTACTCGTCGCCGTCATTGTTGACGAACGTCACGGTGTAGCCGTCTCCTGCACGCTCGAGCTCCAATGGCGTCCTGCTCGCGATGCTCGGCGAGAGGCTGTCGAAGGAGAGCTCGAAGTCGAACAAGGGGTCTTCGAACGATTGCCCTAACGGAAGCCAGTCCCATTCATCATCGTCGAGCGAGGGGTCCAAGAAGTCGCTCGGAGACACCTTGAAGTAGATGTCCGTCAAGTCACCGACGTTACCGCCGAGCTTGCCGTAGATGTCCGTGTCGTCCTCGTCGTTCAGCTCGATCTCCTCCCATGACGTTGACGCGTCCGGGATGATTATCTTGCTGCTGCCGACGAAGATGCTCACGCTGATGGTGTCCTCGCCGATGTTGCTGATGAAGACGTCGCTGATGTACAGGTCGAGACCTGCCATGGTGCGGCTGTCGCCCTGTTCCAATGTCTTAGTGGTCGTCCCGTCGCCGGTGACGCGCACGATGGCCGTGCTGTCGTCGGTGTTACCGCCGAGAATCTCGATGGTATACTCCTCGCCGTCCACTTGGACCGTGACCGGCTCATCCTGCGACGCGGTGACCGTCTGGTCAGATCCGAAGAGGACGAAGTCCTCGCCGTTCTCGTTGTCCGGGTCGAACGTGTACGTCTTGCCGAACATCTCGATGGTCTCCGAGTCGTCGAGCTCCGTGGCGTTCACGTTGTCCTTGAAGTCCACGTGGAACTCGATGTAATCAGTTCCTGACGGGTTCAAGTCCAGGTAGAATATGGGGTCGTCGCTGTAGTCGTTGTTCATTGCGTAGCCGACGGTCGCGTTCAGGAGCGCGACAGCCTGCTCGTAGTCGTACTCCGTGCCGTCATCGTCTTCGACGATGCCGTCTGCCAACAGGTCCGGGAACTCTGTCTCAGACCAATCGTTGTCGTTGAAGGACGCGATGTCGTCACCTAGGTGGACATCTTCAGAACTGTCCTTGATCTGCACGCCGCCGCTAACGCTGACCGACGTCGTCGATCCGCTCGCTTCGACTGGTGTCACCGCTGCTGCTTGCAGGCTTGCTGCGATGTCGATCGCGCCAATAACGTCGGCCACTTCGGCTGCTTGACCGATGACGAGCTTACCGCCGAACACGCCGTTCTCCACGAACGGTTCTGGGTAGTCTGCCAGGTCGTACGCCATAGCGCCCATGATCGTCGCAGTCACCATAGTGGTGCCCGCGGCGAGTGCCGCTATTCGCTTAACCGCTTTCTTTACGTTCATACAAACACCTCCGTGTTTCACTCTGTGCGATTATGCACATCGTTGACTGCCATATGCTCTTGACGTACGCGCAGTTTGCGCTAATGGTTATCTTCTGCGAGGCAACCATTAATTTAAGCCTGCACACACATCTCACATGACAGTCGCTTTGGTGAGCGAGATGTGTCATTACTTGTTTATAAACTTTTCGTCGGGCATTTTTCAGGGAAAAAAGCGAGTGGGGAAACACGGTTCCTCACTGTGGAATTCGCGGACTTGAGGCAGTTACTATCATGAGGAAACAACACTTTCTTTTTTTAAGTTTTTCTGGGTTTTCGGCCAGGTCTTCTTTTAAACAAGGGTGTTGTGGCGACACTGCGCCCCACCCCGCTGCGGGGAGGAGGATTCGAACCCCCGAAAGCACTCAGCCACTGGCTCCTAAGGCCAGCCCGTTTGACCGCTCCGGCATCCCCGCGCGTGTTCAGTAAAAGGTGGCATACTATTTAAGAGGATTATGTTTTTGCCGCAACACCCGAGAAGTATTATTTCTTCTGCCACGCGTAGCTTCGCCGCTTCGGGGAGGCGCCGTAACCGCAGCTGCTGCACTGCTTCTTCCGGACGTGGTACGTGTTCTTCCCGCACCTGCGGCAGCGTATGTGCGTCTTCTTCCCTGACTTCTTGCCCATGCTGGGCGTCCCTTTGCTCATGGCCGAATCACTGTGGCGAGACTATAGTAATAGTGTCCCCTCTGATGAAGACCGTGCCTAATTTGCGGGTCACTTCGCCGTCGACCCGTTCTTCCGCTTGTTCGAGGACGATGTTGATGTGGATGTCGAAGGCTATCAGGTTGCCGAGGTATTGTCGGCCGTTCTTGAGTTCGACAATGACCCGCTTGTTGCGTGCCTTGTTGAGTGCGTCTAGTGGTCGTGCTGGTTCCATGGTGCGTTCACCTGTGCTGAGGAGTTCACCCCTCGCAGTGTCGGATTGCAGAGTGGTTTATAAAGTTTATGGCGTACCGACGCACCGCAACGTTTTTAAAAGGTCTTGTATTTGCAGAGGGTTATGGTCATTGTCCAGAAACGGTCGTTGCGCAAGCCTTCGGGCGCACGGTACAAGGTGCCGCCGACGAAGCGGTTGCATCAGCGGGGCAGCACGCCTGCGCGAACGAGCATCGGCGGCCGCCGGGTGGTGTTGAAGCGCGTGGCTGGCGGGCGTCATAAGAACCGGTTGTTGGCCGGTGAGCGAGTGAACGTGCTGGATGCGGCGAAGAAGAAGCATAGCGTCGCGAAGATTAAGCGCGTGGCTGATAATCCTGCGAACCGGCACTTCGTGCGGCGTAACATCATCACGAAGGGTGCGGTGGTGGAGACTGATCTAGGCAGGGTGAAAATCACGAACAGGCCTGGTCAGGAAGGGTCATTACAAGGAATCCTTGTAAAATAACTACTTCTTAGTAATAAAAATAGAAATGTTTATATAGTAGCGACACCAATACCATACCTATGCAAGAAGACGACAGAGCCCAAGAAATGGCCGAACACCTCATCAAGAAGCTCGAACAAGGAAACCAACGATTCAGATACGCGAAGAGCACACCGGCAAGCAGGCGAAAACGATTCGGCAAAGCAATCATCGACAAGGACAGCCACTACCTCCACGGCGACGACGGCATCATCCTGCTCCTACCAAAAAAAATCACGAACAGCACGCCCCACTTCAAGTTCGACAAGCTCTACGCCTTCGCCCGCAGCAAGACAGACGCAAACCTCCTCCCCATATTCTATAAGGACGGCAAGAACTTCTTCAGAAGCCCATTCAACGAAGAACTCCCCCTAAAGCACCCTTCCAAAAGAAAATCGCTCGACCACTACACCCCAGAAAAGAAGAGAAAGACCATCCTGTTGAGCCCCGAAGAAATACGGGCGATGCGAAGCAGAAACAGCATCACCTACTTCCAACCACAAAGCGAACGACTAGAAAAGATGATCAAGACATACGACTTCAAACCAGCAGTGTTCGACTACCAAGGCAACCCCAAAATGGAAGCCCTCGGCAAACCCCAAGCAGACTCCAAAAAGACGTACCAATGGGCACGAGAGCACGAGAAAACAGGCGCGCTCGTCCTCTACCAAAACAAATTGTTAAGTATCGACAGCACAGTACAAACTAGCGCCAGCCACCCATTTCTCGCGCGATAACAAAGCTTTTATATGAGCCGCGCAGTAGAAGACAAAAAGAGATGCAACCATGCAACTGCCATTGATCGTCGGCATCATCATCCTCATCATAGCACTGAGCATCATCTTCAAGTTCATGAAAGGCGCGCTACGCATCATCATCTCATTGCTGAGCGTCCTGTTCGTCATCGTCGCCGCCCTCGCAGTCATCATCTACATCGACGCACGGGCAGCGAACGACCTCATGCGCAACGGGACCAAGACCATGCTCTACCTCGCGGACGACGACGTCCTCGCAGGCGCGACCATCACGAGCGGCGGCCTCATCATCGAAGGGGAAAGCGCACTGCCCGAAAACATCATCGCCCTCGACGCGGACACGCGCACCGGCTACGAAGCCATCATCACAGGCGAGCAGGCACCGGAGGACGAGCTCATCATCGTCATCACCGAACCAGTGCTCGCAGACCAAGCGACGCTCACGCTCAACGACGACATCACCATCCCAAAGACGGTGTTCGACGACGTCATGCGCAGCGACGAGCCCCGGCAGGCCATCATCGACGAAGCACTCAGAGAAAGAGGCGTGCCAGCAGCAGGAGCGGAAACAGCGGCCGCAGAAGTGGACGACCAACTCGGCGAGTTCACCGACGACGAGCTCAAGGCGGCGTTGTTCCTCATGGCGTTCGGCCGAGTCATGGAAGGCAAAGAACCCACCTACATGGTGGAGCGGCTGCAACGGGAAGAAATCCTACTCCGGCCGCGCTTCCTCACCATAAAGCTACTCAAACACATACCTGACAAGCTCCTCGAGCAAGCATTGAACAAGACCATGATCATACCCCAGAGGGAAGCATGAATGGGATTCTTCGGAAATAAGAAAGACAAGGAAGACGACCCCCTAGGAGTCGACGCGGCGGACAAGGATTCAGGCCTGGACCTACCGAGCGACCACGGCAGCAACCCGTCCGACGACCCATTCAGCGCGCCGCCGCCAGGAGCCGCGCCGCCAGGACAACCCGGCATGCCAAGTGGCGAACAACACCGGCTGGACTACACAAACCCCGACCTGAACGCGGCGACCGGGATGCCGAAGCCGCGAGAACGGCATGACGAGCAGCCCATGACGGCCGCACCGCAGCAACAACCAGGCAGCGGGGTGGAGAAAGACCTCCAAGTCATCATCGCCAAGCTGGACGGCCTGAAATCAGAGATGGACAGCCTCCACCAACGCGTGCAACGCATCGAGCGCATCGCCGTGGCGGACGAAGAGAAGTCGCAGAAGCAACGGCTGTACGGCCGGTGGTAGGCCATGGAGCAGCGATGGTGGCAGCGAAACGCCTTCTGGATCATCATAGGAGGAGCGTTGCTCATCATCGACCAGACCGTCAAGGCCGTGGTGATCAAGCAGCAACCAAACATCGACCTGCGGCTCTTTCGCGTCGTCGTCGTGAAGAACACCGGCGCGTCGTTCGGCATGCTCGGCGACGCGAACGCCCTGCTCATCTGGGTCGCGATCATCGCCATCGGCCTGTTCCTCACCTACCACGACCAGCTACCGGCGCTGGGCACGCGCTGGGGGTTCGTGGCGAGCGCGGGCGTGATGAGCAACGTGTTCGACCGCGTGATCCGCGGCGGCGTCATCGATTACGTGGACCTCGGCTGGTGGCCAGTGTTTAACCTCGGAGATGCCACGATCGTGATCGGCGTTGCCATAATCGGCTACGCGCTCATCAGAAAAGAGCAGGAACCAAAGCAAGGGCGCTAACGCTTCTTGGCAGCCCGCCTCACAGGCTTCTTCCTCACAGGCTTCTTCTTGGTCGCCTTCTTCCTCACAGGCTTCTTCCTCACAGGCTTCTTCTTGGTCGCCTTCTTCCTCGCAGGCTTCCTCTTCACCGCCCGCTTCGCAGACTGCTTGGCGGATTGCTCGTACACCGTGACCTTGGACGGCGCCCTGCGAGGCAGTTCTCGCTCGAGCGTCCGCTTGCGAGCGTGCGTCGGCGGCACCGGCGGCGGCATGGAATCACGGGGAGCGAGCCGGTCGAGTGAGAGGATGAAGCCCGCGGCGTCGAGGCAAAGGATGACGACGAGCCATAACGTGATGACATGGAACGAGAGATACACAACATGGAGGAAGCCGAAGGCGAAGGCGAGGGTGGTGGCGAAGGCGCCGCGATGGTTGCCCGGCGTCCCGCGTGCGAGGAACACGAGCGCCGCAATGATGAAGATGAGCGCGACGATGATCTCGGTCACGAAGTTCGCGGCCGTGGCGCCCATGTACAGCGCGGCGAGCGCCTGGAACAAGAGTAATCCAAGAATGGTAACAAATATTTTCCCCCTCATAATGGTAGCAAGGGAGGAGGCGGTATATATAATTTTCTGTTCAGAAGTCGTCGAGGTCATCGAGCTCTGCAAGGAATCCTCGCTGCTTGAGCCAGGCGACCTGGTTCGGCCTATACTTATAGAGGATGTCGCCCTTGTCATCGCCGCCGAACTCCCACGGCTCCACCAAGACGATATCGCCTTCCCTGACCCACAACCGCCGCTTGAGCCGTCCGGGGATGCGGCAATTCCTGGTCTTGCCGTCGAAACAACGGACGCGACACCTGCTCGCGCCTAGCCGTGATTCGAGCACGCCGAGCACTTCTCGGTCTCTGGGCGTGCGAACTCGGACGGGCTGCTCGTCGGATTGCCGGGGTCGATATACCATGTGACAACAAAGAGAACAAGCGCCGTTTATAAGGCTTTTGTTATATAAAGCAGGGGCAAACACTTATAAAAAACGGTCCCTTGTGGCCGTGTATGGCCGAGCAGCACATCAGCGAGGACACCGCGGTCGTGCCGGCATTGGAGGACGAGGACCGCGCAGCCATCAAGAGAAGCGTGCGGCAAGCAGCAGCAGCTGGTGAGGAGGAGGCGCGGCCGGAGAAAAAGTGCATCGTGTGCGGCAAGGAGGCGACGCACTGCATGCGCGGACTCCCGAACAACACGTACTGCAAGCAGTGCGCGCAGGAGCACTTCAAGTTCTTGAATTATCTGGAGAAGCTGTGAACGTTCATATCACCGGCACGTCGTAATCCGACTTGATACCATAGATGTACAGGTAGCGCCAGAACAATCCCCTCTTCTTCTTGAGCCGGATGCTGAACCCGAGGTCACGGAACATGTTCTCCAGCTCCTCGAGGTTGTCCAGCCACGGCTGGTCAGGAATGATGCCCCAGAAATAATCGACGTACTCCACCAAACATAATTGACCGTTCTCCGGCAGCAAGGAGTGCATGTCCTTGACGACGCGCTCGATGTCCTGGATGTATGACAGGTTGCCGATGCTGAAGATCATGTCGACGCGTGGAACGTCGGGGTGCACCCTACTGATGAAGTGCTCGTCGTAGACGACCTCGACATGCTGGTAGTTCTCCTTCTGCAACCGCTTGACTAGGATGGCCACGTTCTTCGGGGAGAGGTCGACGGCGTAGACCTTGCCCTGATTGCCGACCGCCTCGGCGAGGGGCAAGGTGAAGGAGCCGACGCCGCTGCCAAACTCCAGCACGGTCTTGCCGCGCAGCTCTTGGAAGATGTTGAGGACGTCGTTGCGCACCCGTTTCGGGAAGATGAGGCGTTCAAAGCGCTTGTTCAGGAAGGCGAGGCTGTTCACCGTCCTGAGCAAGAGGTCCGGGTTGTAGTACAGGTTGAGCAACGCGTAGATGGGGATGCCGAAGAGGAAGAAGCTGATGATCTTCTTGAACAACAGGAAGGAGTTCGGGACGAGGAACAACCAGGCCACGATGATGCCGGCGTAGAAGAGGGCGACGATGACCGGCCCGGCGTTGCCGAAGGGCGCCTTGAAGCGGCGCGGCTGATCCGGGTACTTCTTCCTGAGGATGGGCACGGTGAGGATGATGCTGATATACATCACAATGGCCAGCGGGATGAGCAGGGCGAGCAGTGATTGGTAGTCGCCGGACGCGGTGATGATGACGATCGTGCTGACCAGGGTCTGGAAGAGGATAGCCTTGTGCGGGGTCTTGAACTTCGGATGGACTGCTGAGAGCTGCTCGATGAACAGCTTGTCCTTCGCCAATGCCAGGATGAGCCTGGGCGTGGCGACGATGCCGCCAGCTGCCGATCCTATGAGCGCGAGGAAGATGGCGACGTTCACCAAGTCCGCCCCCAGATCATTGAAGAGCAGGAAGGAGATGTTCGTTAATGGCGTCTCGAACGACACCAGGGTCTGCCAGGGGACAAAGCCGAGGATCACCAATGGGAAGAAGATGACGAGGAAACCGAGGATGAGGCTGGTGATCATGATGCTCTTCGGGATCGTCCGCTCAGGGTTTTTGGTTTCTCCTCCCATGAACGTGGCGGCTTCCCAGCCGACGAACGTCTCGAAGATGAAGAACAGGGCGACGAAGATGGCGAGCGGCGGCTTGTCCTGGCTGAAGAACGGGGTGTAGTTCGCTGGGTCGAGGTGGAACAGCGAGGTGACGAGGAGCGTGAGGATGACGAGGAGCGTGATGGGCGCGAACACGAGGAGCGCGGCGGTGCTGGCCTCGATGCCTTTCAGCGCTATCAGGGTGAGCACCAACAATAATCCTATGGCGATGAGCATCTTGACGAGGACCCCCTTGTTGGGCAAGAGGTAGTCGAGGGCCGCGACGATAAGCAAGGAGGAGGTGACGCTGCCGACCAAC
>WJKR01000062.1 GCA_014729015.1 Candidatus Woesearchaeota archaeon
CGTGTCCCGGTAGAAGTAGTGTCCTGAGTCTTCTGCGCCGAAGATGGCTCCTTCTGTTGCCATGCGATGCATCATGAACGCCGCGCCCGTCCTGTTCACAATGGGGGTGCCGCCCGCTTGTTCGACCGCTTCTTTGACGATGTGGCTGCTGATGACGTCGTAGATGATCTTTGCTTTCGGTTCCTGTTCGAGGTAGTCTTGCGCGATGGCCGCTGCGATGTTGCCTCTGGGGATGGGCTTTCCTTGTTCGTCGACGAATACCGCTCGGTCGGCGTCCGCGTCGAAGATGCACGCGAAGTCCGCTCCTTGTTCGACCACTGCTGTCGCTGCTTGTTTCTGTGCGCCTCCTTTGAGTGGGTTCGGGTCGTGTCCGGGGAAGTCGCCGTCGGGTTCGAAGTTCAATGCCGAGTATTGTATGTTGATCTTGGGGAACAGGCTTTCGCATACTTTTCCTGCCGGGCCATTGCTCGCGTCGGCGATGACATGCAATCGTGTGAGGTCTTGGGTGACATGTTTCGCTAGGAGGTCGGTGTATGCTTGCATGACGTCTTTCTTGGTGATGGCGCCTTGCTGTTCTGGTGCTGGAAACTTGCCTTTGTCGATGAGTTCTTCTATGTCGAGCAGGCCGTGCTGGTCGGTTATCTGTCCTGCTGCTTGTCCGAAGAGTTTCATGCCGCCGTACTCTTTCGGATTGTGAGAGGCAGTGACCTGCAGCGCGGCTTCGTAGCTGAGGTGTTGTTGCATCATCTTGATCATCGGCGTCGTTACCAGGCCGATGTCTGTGACGTCCGCTCCTTGGTCGGTGATGCCCTTGATGACTGCTGTCGCGAGCGCTGGTGATGATTTCCTTGCGTCTTGGCCGAGCAGGACCTTTTTCGCTTTGGTGAAGGCGACGAATGCTCTACCGACTTTGTACGCGGTCTCCTCGTCGATGTCCGCTGGATAGATGCCTCTGATGTCGTACGCTTTGAAGATGCCACCCATAGAAGTTGCGTTCAGTCATGATGGGTTATAAGTTTTATGGTTTTGTGCAGCCAGCGAGCCAGTCTTCGTATGCTTTGTTGGCGGTCACTGGCAGTGTGATGATGCAGGGGGTGTCGTACGGGTGCAGTGCCAGTATGGTTTTCTCAGCTTTCTCAACGTTTTGCGTTGGGAGCTTGAATAAGGCGATGGTCTCTTTGTCTTCCCTTAATATTTCTTCCCAGGTGTAGTAGTTGCTGCTTTGGAAGAAGTTGGCGCAGGCGATGAGCTTTTTCTCGAGGAGTTTTTTCGCTATTTTTCTTGCGGTGTCTTTGTCTGGGTGCGTGGTGTAGAGGATGGTGAAGGGCATGTGAGGGGGGAATGCGCTTGTGCTTAAGAGCTTTGTGCGTGTAGTTGTGATGTTGGGGGAACGGAAAAGGCACAGGAACGAAAGATTTATATAATAATAACAATTACTTATTAATAATAACTATTATTAAGGTGGGTTGGATGAAAACAAGAACGACCACACAACAAGTGCACATCCTGCAATACCTACGGCAGAAACACAGCCACCCCTGCGCAGAAGCCATCCACAAGGAAGTCGTCAAGCAACTCCCGACGATCACACTCGCAACGGTATATCGCAATCTCAACAAATTAGTGGAACAAGAAGACATCATCAGCTTCAAGGTCGGCAACACCTACCATTACGACGGGAAAGTCGGCGACCACATCCACGGCATCTGCGAGAACACCGGGAAGATAGTCGACATAGAGCAGCCAGAACTCGTCCAATACGTCAGGAAGAAAATCCATCATCACGGCTTCACGCCGAAAAACATCAGGATCATCGTCACAGGAACATGCAAACGAGGTGAAACACAGTGACGTATGAAACATCAACACTCGGATATGACTATGACGCATTGGAACCGCACATCGATGCGCAGACCATGCAGATCCACCACGACAAGCACCACGCGGCGTACACCAAGAAGTTGAACGCGGCAGTGGAGAAGCATCCAGAACTGTTCGAGAAGAAAGCGGAAGAACTGATCGCTGATTTGGATGCAATACCCGAAAACATCCGCACCGCGGTCAGGAACAACGGCGGCGGCCATGTCAACCACGCATTCTTCTGGCCGTTGTTGAAGAAAGACGTCGCAGCAAAAGGTCCAGCAGTCGAAAAAATCAAGGGACGATTCGGTTCTCTGGAGGAGTTCAAGGAAACATTCGCGCAAGCAGCAGCGACCAGGTTCGGCAGCGGATGGGCATGGCTCGTTTTGGATGACGGAAAACTAGAAATTATGTCAACACCGAACCAAGACAACCCATTAAGTGAAGGAAAAGTTCCTTTATTAGCACTCGACATGTGGGAACATAGCTGGTATCTCAAGTGGAAGTTTGACAAAGCAAGCTACATCAAGGCATTTTGGAACGTCGTGAACTGGGAGCAAGTCAACGAGCACTACAAAGCAGCAACGGGTGAATAAACAATGGTAGACATCAATGACCAAGCGCCGGGCGTGGACTTGGTAGGAAAGATTTAACTACTGCTTTTCCTCCTCTTTCCCTGATGAACGTCAACATCGACAAGATATACGACGTCTTGGCGCGAGAATACCCGAAATGGCGCGTCCCGGTCGCTAATCTGGTGGACGCGCAGACCAAGGACCCGTTCAAGGTGTTGGTCGGCACGTTGTTGTCAGCGCAGACCAGGGACGAAGTCACCGCTGTTGTTTGCCAAAAGCTATTCAAGAAAATTAAGCATTACAAGGACTTGGAGAAGATTGATGTCAAATCATTACAGGAACTCATTTATCCGGTGAGTTATTATCGCACCAAGGCCAAGCACTTGAAAATACTTGCAAGAAAATTACGCGAAGAGTTTGATGGTGTTGTGCCTGATGAGGTAGACGAGTTGGTGAAGCTTCCCGGCGTGGGTCATAAGACAGCGAATGTCACACTGGCAACCGCTTTCAAGAAACCGGCCATCGGCGTTGACACGCACGTGCACCGATTGAGTAACCGTTTCGGCTATGTGAAGACGAAGACCAGGTATGAGACTGAGATGAAACTACGAGAGATACTGCCGAAGAAATACTGGGTGAAGTACAACACCTACCTTGTCGCGCTCGGTCAGCGGATCTGTCATCCTACTAGTCCGAAATGCTCCATGTGTCCTTTGAACAAGCTCTGCAAGAAGGTCGGGGTGACACGAAGCCGCTAGCCATGATAGAACGATTTCTGTATGACGAGCTCATGCAACTCCATGGAGACGTCTTGGTACGGGTCCCACGTGATGCCGCGCATACTCGTGACCACCTTCCTATTGTTTTCCAGATACGCAACGATTCGTTTGAGCGTGCTGTGCTGGACCTTTCTCGGCAGTCGCCGCTTCAGGGCGGCGAAGGAGACTGTTTTCCCTGCCGCTCGTAGCGTCTGCTCGACCATGAGGACTGTCTTGAGCGTCGGAGAGTGATCCATACATACAACTATATATCTTTTTGATATAAATATGTATCTATTTGCTCGTTACAGAAGATTTTTATAGGGCCACAGCAGTGCACCGCCATGCGACTCTTCCTGACCCGGCACGGAGAAACAGTAGAAAACAAGCAAGGCATCATCCAAGGCCACCTGCCAGGGCAACTCACCGACCTCGGCAAGGAACAGGCAACAAAACTCGCAGAACGCCTGAAAGACGAGCGTTTCGACATCATCTACGCCTCCGACCTCGCACGAGTCGAGGACACGGTCGAGGAGATAGCGAAATATCACCAAGGGACCACGCTCTGCCTGAGCAAAGCATTACGCGAACGGAACTTCGGCGACCACCAAGGCAAGACCAAAGCAGAGGTGTGGGACGAAGACAACCTGCACTATCATGAGCACGTCGGGGGCGAAACGCCAGAAGAATTCTACGAACGGGTAAACGCGTTCTGGGAAGAGATCAAAGAAAAGCACGCCGACCAAAACGTGCTCTGCGTCAGTCACGACGGCACCACCACTGCGCTCGTCGCCGCCATCACGACCGGCAGCATCACCGGCATGCGCGGACAGAAACACTTCGGCAACACCAGCCTCTCCGTCATCACCGTCGACGATGAAGGCCATGACATCGAGCTCACGAACGACATGAGCCACTTGTCCCCTATCACTTGAAAGGCGTCCGAGAAAACTTCCTGCAATAATCGCAAAACACGGTCAACATCCCATCCCTTATCCGGACACGACCATTCACCCCAGACCTGATATAATGATAGCAATGTTGGCAATACTTCCGCTTATACTCCCGCGGCATGCGCACCTTATATTTCATCTGCGTCACCCTTGCCAAGTGCACGTACCGATGCGCCAGGTCAGGACGAGCAGCAAACACCTCATCAGCCTGGTGAAACAACTCCTTGATGTGCTCCTTCGCAACCCTCTTCTCTTTCTGCTTCCGCTTGGCACGGGGATGCATGCCGTGCATGAAGCAACACTCATTTTTAAGCGTTCTCATCCTGCTCTATACTCTCTATACCAACATTTCATAGCTTAGGACACCTCCTGCCTGGCAAGGTGAGCACATGATCAGAACCTTAGGACTAGCATTGCTCGTACGACTGCTCTCCGCAGGAATAGACGCGCCGCCCACAGCAGAAGGACGGCTCCTCGTAGAACCCGTCATCTCATCATTCGCCGACGTGCACGTCCACAAAAAAGACGGGACGTACATCAACACGCTGCACACGGACAACTGGGGAGCAGCGTACTACGCATTCCCCATCGACACGGCGCGAGCAGACACGGTCGACGGCAAGCCCGTCGGAGAATACTTGCTCAGAATAGAACCAGGGCACAGCAAAGACGCAACCGGACGGGTGGCCGGCGACGAGTTCAAACCGTACCGAGACACGATCAAAATCCACGAAGGCAAGAACCCGCTGCTCATTGTCGGCGACGAAGCACGAGCGGCCTACCACTAAACTGGACAACCGCGCGCATAGCCAGAGACTACTCCTTTCGAGCAAAAATACATAAACGAGGACTCCCCCCAGAACGACAATGAGACAAGGGTTCGGCATCACGTTCGTGGACCTCGACGAGACCCTGTTCCGCACCTATGCGAAGATCAACGTCATCAAGAACGGCAACGTCACCAAGAAGCTCACGAACAAGGAATTCAACAACTACCGGCGCAAACCAGGAGAATCATTTGACTTCGGCGAATTCAAGGACGCACGGCTCTTCAAGAAGACATCCAAGCCTGTCACCAAGCTCATCAAGAGGATAAAAAAGATGATTAGGCGGATCAAGGAAACGAACAGCAAGTCGAGGATCATCGTGCTCACCGCCAGGCCCGACATGGACAACAAGGAAATATTCCTAGAAGCGTTCCGCGAACAAGGCATCGACGTGGACCGCCAGGACATCGTCTACATCCACCGCACCGCTCACCTCAAGGGCACGGTCGCACAGAAGAAGCAACGGGTCATGCAAGACTACATCGAGCATGGCAAGTACCAACGATGCCGGCTCATCGACGATGACCAACAAAACCTCGCAGCGCTCAAAGAACTGGCCGCGACGCACCCAGGCATGGAGTTCTATGGATTATTGGCCAAGACGGACGGCACCCTCAAAAGAATACATTGAGACAAACGCTTAAATACTCCCCGTCCTTCCAAGGAATCCCATGGGGTGGTTCGGACTATTTAAGAGGGAGCAGCCGCACGTCACGCTCGAACTAGACGAGGTGAAGGACTGGCTCAAGCACTATCAGGACGATGTAGGGCTCGAGCACCACTTCAACATCTTCCTAGCAGAGATGCGGCAGCACGTCAAGCACACCATGGAACGCCTCGACATACTGGAATCAGCAGACCTCAAGAACCCGAACATTCCGCAAAGAGCCAAACAAGCCATGGAAGGGCACAGGAAGCAGTACATCAAGAGAATAAAGGAGTTCATAGAAAGTATCGACATCCCGAAGGACTATGAGAAGCTCACCCCCTTCGCAGAAGCATTCTCAGAACAAGTAGAGCAGCTGTCGTCAGACACGCAGAAGAACGTGTACGTGCTCAAAGAATTCCTGGAAAAGGAGGCCGGCAGCGTCGCGAAGACCATCGGGCGTATGGACAGGAGCATCGTCGACCTGAGGAGCACGTTCGAGAAACTCGGCAAGGAAAAAGTCGACCGTGCGTACGAGCAGCTCGGCAAGCACGACCGGCTCATGGAGCGGCGGGCACAGCTCGCCGCGGCACTCAAGCAAGAGAAGGAAAAACTCGCGGAGCCGATGGCGAAGCTGGAGAAGATCAAAAAGAAAGTCAAGGAATACACGACCAGCAGGGGATACGCGCTCGTGCAGGAGCGCGAGGAAGAGCTCGAACGGCTCAAAGAAGCCCTCAACAAGGACAAGCAAGCGATTAAGCGGGCGACGTCGGCGCTAGGAAAGGCCATGAAGAAGCTGTTCAAGAAGACGAAGCACAAAGAATGGCTGGAAAAATACTTGGAAGACTTCTCCGACGCATTGCAAGAGGACGAAGAACTCATCATCACGAAAATCCTGGACGAAATCCACGACAAATTCGAGGAGTTAGAGCTCACGGACGCGCGCAAAGACAAGGCGAAGAAAGCGCTGAAAAAAACGAGCGTCGCATGGCTGAACACGCAGAGGAAGAAGCTGCTGGACACCAAGAAGGCCATCTCCTCGCTGGAGGAACGGCTCGGCAAGGACACGACGAGGCTGTTAATCGATGAGCAGCAGCGGTGGCAGGCATCCACGCAGGAGCACGTCGACAACATCAGGAAGAACATCGGGCTCATCGAAGAAGAGCTCAGCAGGCTCAGTCCCAGGCTCTCCTTGCAGAAGGTCAGGGACGCGCTGCGAAGGTTGCATGAAAAGCTGGATCTCAAGGAATTATCATGACCGTCGAAACAGCGCTCCAGGCACTAGTCAAGGACTACGGCATGCGGCTACCGGAGAACGTCGTATATCGCGGCAAGAAGGCGTTTCTCGTGCCGGAACACGTGCAGGAAATCACAAGAAGAATAGACTTGGAACCGTTCAGCGCGGGGCTGCCATTGGGAGAAATGACGAGCAAGGGTTTCAAGCCGAGCTTCGCGCTCCTCGATTTACTGCAAAAGAGCAAGAACCGTATCATCATCGCAGACGACGTCGAGTGGCTGTTCACCTGCGGCAGGGATGTCTTTATGAACAAGGTCCTCTACGAAGGAGAACTGAAGAAGACGTTCTTGGTCACGAACAAGAAAGGAGAAGTCCTCGGATTGGGAAGAAAACAGAAGAAAGGCAAGCAAGTGTTCATCAAGAACCTGTACGACCGAGGAGATTTTCTGAGAAGAGAGAATAAGAAAAAATGATTACTGCTTAAGTGGTGCTGCGTTCAATAAATAATAGTCCCGACAATGATAAGGACATAAGAAATCATCCTTCTCGACGAAAATCTTGATAGCTTAGGGAACCATGAGCAGCGGCCCGATAAGTCCGAGGGGTACATAATCTTGTCAAAGAAGCGCTTCCAGGGAGATGTAGGATAATCCTCAGGTCTCCTGCGCTTGTGAAAATGATGGTGGCCGGGATTGTGACGCATTATCCTCCCCCACGTTGCCGATTGATCAGGTCATGCGCCGACGGCTGCGGCTTAGGCTGCGCAGATGGTTGCGTCTGCTGTGCCGGCGTTGGTCTTGCTGGTTGAGCAGGAGCACTCCCTCCTAACAACGCCTGGTACTCAGGGACGATGTCAGCAGTGAATTTCTCCATGCCTTCCTTGGTCTTCGCGTGCTGCATCATCGCTTTCAGCACGGCAAAAGGTATCGTCCCGATATCAGCGCCGGCAAGCGCCACTTGTCGTACTTGTCGCGGATTCCGCAAAGAAGCCGCGATGATATTGCAGTCAACCTCGTGCTTCTCGAACAAGTCAGCTATCTTCGTGACCAAGTCGACGCCTGAGACGATGCCGTTGTCATCAAGCATGTCTTCTTCAACATCTTCTTCCTCATCCGCCTCTGCTTCCCATCCTTCAGCGGGGAAGTAATCGCCCTTGGAGAACTCTATCCCTGATTGCTGCCGGATGTAATCATCCACGCGGCCAGCGAACGGCGAAACGTACGTCGCGCCGGCAGCAGCGGCCAACAAGGCCTGCTCAGGGGTAAACACGAGGGTACAATTCACGGGTATCTCAGCATCATCCAACGATTTGATCGCGCGCAACCCTTCAAAACTATTCCCAGCATACGTGTTCACAGGAATCTTGATGACCACGTTCTGCGCGACCTGGTTGTACTTCTGGAACAACGCCTTGCCCTGCGCGACCATGCCAGCAGCGTCCGTCGCAGTCACTTCCAGGCTGACCGGGTGCTCGGCATCGACGGTCTGCAAGATGTTCCTGATATGGCAGTCCATGTCCACCTGTTGGCCGGCAGCCTTTAGCCGTTCCACCTCTTTCTTGATCAACGAAGGATTCGTGGTGACACCATCAACGACGCCCCAAGACATCGCGGCCCTAATCTCGTCGAGATTGGCCGTATCGACGAACACTTGCATAGCCAGTTTCACCTTTCCAACGCTTGCAACGCCGGTAATTTCTTTCCTTCCATGAGCTTCATGCTCGCACCGCCACCGGTAGAGACGTGCGTGAACTTCTCGTCCAAGTCGTGTCGTTCGACCATGGCGATGCTGTCTCCACCGCCGACGATCGTGATGACACCGCCTTTCGTCAACTCTGCCAAATGTTCCATGATGGCAATGGTAGCCTCGCCGAACGGCTTCTCCTCGACGAACCCCAACGGGCCGTTCCACACCACCGTCTTGGCACCGCTCAACACATGCTTGAAATGCTCCACGCTCTCCGGCCCGATGTCCAACCCTATCATGTCCGCGGGGATACCCTGCGCAGGCACCACCTTCGCTCGGTCGCCGTCCTTCGGGCTCGGCGCGACCACGACATCAGTAGGCAGCACGACCTTGTCATTATTCGTCAGCATCTGCGCCATGGTCATGTTCTTCTCGTCCAGCAAAGACTTGCCGACCTCCCATCCTCGTGCCTTGTAGAACGTGAATATCATCGCGCCGCCTACCAACAGCTTGTCGACGTTTGGCAGCATGCGTTGCAGCAACGGCAGCTTCGTCTCCAGCTTCGCGCCGCCGAGGATAGTAACGACAGGTTTTTCGATCCGGTGAATGTCGAGGTAATGCAACTCCTTTTGTATCAACAGGCCGACGCATCCTTTCACGTGCTTGGTCACGCCAACCGTCGAGGCGTGCTCGCGGTGCGCCGTGCCGAACGCGTCGTTCACGAACAACTCGCCGTTCTGCGCCAATTTGCGGGCGAACTCAGCATCGTTCGCCTCTTCTTCTTCGTGGAAGCGCACGTTCTCCAGCATGACCACCGGTGTCTCGGGCAGTTCGACGTCGACGCAGTCATCGACTTTCTGCACGGTCTTGCCGAGGTGCTGCATCAACCGCAACGCCACTTTGTCAGTGGACAAGTGGGGGACGCGCTTGCCATCAGGCCTGCCGATGTGCGTCAACAAGACCAGCTGCCGCGCGCCGCGCTCGAACAACGCCTCCAGGGTAGGCAGGGATGCCTTGATGCGCGTGTCATCAACGATGTCTCCGGCTTCCGTCAATGGCACGTTGTAATCAACCCTTACGATGACGCGCTTGTCACGGAAATCCAGGTCTTGGATGGTAGGTATCATGCTGCCGTGGTAGAAGAACCATGTTTTTATAAATCTTCTCTTATTACTCTTGACTCATGACCGTCAACGTCATATTAGTCCGGCCCGAGCATCCGGGGAACATCGGCGCCGTCGCCAGGACCATGGCGAACTTCGGCTTTCAGCAGCTGGTTCTCGTTGAGCCAGCAGCGGCTCCTCAGGACGAGGAGGCGGTCAAGCGGGCCAAGCACGGAAATCGCATCCTCAAAGCCGCGAGAACGGTCCCTGCTTTAGCAGACGCCGGTTGTAGCTGGTTGATCGCCACGTCCGGCAAGCTTGGCAGTGATGAGAACATCCCCCGCTTGCCCTTGCAGCCGTGGCAGCTCGCAGGCAGGATTGCCAGTAGCGAGCAGCCGGTCGGCATCGTGTTCGGCCCGGAATCACAGGGGCTCAGCAACGAGGAGTTGGAGTTGTGCGACGCCTTCCTCTCCATCCCCACGCACAATGCTTACCCGGTCTTGAACCTTTCACACGCGGTCAGCATCATCCTGTACGAATTGTCCATCGCGCGACAAGGGAAGTCGACACCGTTCAAGCCGCTCGGTGACAAGCACAAGCAGGTATTGTTGGGGCTCATCGATAAAGCCGTTGAGGCCTTGCCGTTCCAGACCATTGACAAAAGGGAAACGCAGAAGAAGGTGTGGCACCGCATGATAGGCAAATCGTTTCTTACCAGCAGGGAGGGGTTCGCCCTCATGGGTTTCTTCAAGAAAGTCCTCAAGCGACGTTAGGCGGGTACCACGCCGATGGCCATCAAGAGGAGGAGCACGATCGTCACGACGACGAACTCGATGATGACCAGTCCGACCAAGTACGTCAACAATCCGAGCACGTACACGCTCAGCACTGCTTGCAGCTTTGTGATTTTCTGTATCCTCACGAGCGCATATATTCTAAGATATATACTGTACCCTTCGAGGCCTGCCCACACCGCGAACGATAGGAATGACAGTAGCCACGTCACCGAGGAGCCCGTCGTGATCGCCTTGTACAACAAGTACAGGAACAACGCTGAGAAGGGCATGGCCAACCATCCTGGCGTGCCGCCGTACGTCAACACCGCATAGGTATTCTGGAACTTTGCTTTCTTGTTCCACAATTTGACATACCAGTGCGCCACCCAGTACTTGAAACTCGTCGCCAACAACAACACCACGACCAAGAGCAAGAACAGGAATGCGATGCCGAGCGTGCTCGGCGTGTAGCTGACAAAAACGTTCTCGATGCCGAGAGACTCGACAATGCCGTACGTCAATTCTTTCAGGAACAGTTTCGCTTGGTTGCTCATGAAGAACGCGCCAATAATCACCATAAAAAGTAAATAAGTGACGGGTTGCTGCCATTGGTTGATGCGTCGCAACTCCTCCTTGAAGAAACTCTCTGGCTTGACTAGAACGTCCTTCGCAGTGGGCAAGAAGGGTAATCTCATACTGCTCAGCGCTGCTGTTGTGACTCGATGTAGTTCTTGACGCGGTCGTCGCCGTGCACGGTCGCTTTCGGCCCCAACTTGTAGTATATCTTCTCTGCTTCCGAGCCCCAAGAATAGTCTCCTCGTTCCTTCTCGATCTTCTCTATCTCGAGCTCGCCGAGCTCGATGCCTTTCTTCAGGTGGTAGTAGATGACACGCAGCGTGACTTTAGGAAAGAGCTCTCGATATATCTTGTAGATCTGGTAGCCGTGGCCCCTGCCGAGCACGCCGAGTATCTCCAGGACGTTCTGGCGGACCGCGCTGCCAACAGGCCTTCCTCTCCGCATACCATGTTCCCTGAGAGCCGTCATTTATAAAGTTTTCGCGGTTCTTTGCACTATGGAAAAAAATATGGGTTGCGAACTATATATGGCAGCACACAAATTAAGCCCGAAAACCAAGCCTATTTAAGAAGAAAACCTCCTCTCCACCCACATGCCCAACCACCTCTTTCTCCACTCAGGAGAGCACGAAGCGCTCGCACGAGCAGAATGCCAAGCCCAGAACCCAAAAGCGCAACACTGGCAAACACTCCCAAGAGCGTGCGCCTGCACGACGAAGACACCCCACTACTCCACATTAGCATACACCAGACAAGCCCATGCAATACTCATCCAAGGAACGCCAGAACACGTCAAAGCACGGATGCGGCGACCACGGACGACAACAAAACCATGCAAGATAGAAAGGATCCTGCTCAACACCACCACCCCCTCCCTGGCGCAAGCACGAGCATTACTCATACCATGGCTGGGCAACCCGACAATCAATATCAACAACCCGGAAGAGACCTACGCGCTCATCGCAACAACACACAACTGGTACGTCACCAAGAAGCTCTGGGAGAACCACGAAGACTTCACCGCGAGGAAGAACCAGAAC
>WJKR01000063.1 GCA_014729015.1 Candidatus Woesearchaeota archaeon
CAATCAACCGCAACGTGGAAACACGCTTATAATACGACGAGTAGCCCTCACGCTCATCAAGAGCAGAAGCTGATTCCAGGAAAGCAAGCCGACGAACAAGCCGGGCAACAACTTCAGACTTACGCAGCGAAGACCAGGTCGGATCAAAACGCTTCGTATCAAACGAGAAAAAAGAAACCCTACACCCCAACCGAGCGGCAGCCAAGCCCAACGATCCCTCAGCGACACCTTGCCGGGAATACTCCTCCTCAGGAACAGCCAACAAACACATCGCCTCATCCAAATCAATAGCAAAACCATAATAACGCAGCACTTGGACCAGCGAAGCAGGACCGCAACCCTTCGACCGTTGCGGCACCCGCTCAACAGCATACCGTTTCATTTTTCATACACAGGCAAAATAGTAGCCAACCCCTCCCTATCGCTCGACAAAAGGTTGTTCTCAGTAGCACGCGCATATATCCCTCCATACTTACCGTTCAGCATATAAGGACTCAACAAGTAGTGCATCTGTGCATCAACCACCCCATCGGAGAACACCTTAACAGGCAAGGTATCCAGCTCTACGCGTTCCTGCAACACATAATTGTTTCCCCAAGCCTGCCGCAACAAGTCATGCCAATCACCAGGAGACATATCCGCACCTACCCAAACAGCCTTGCTAGAGGACCCGTTACCAGCCTTCAACACGTACTCATCCCGTCGGGAAAGGAAGTGTTCTGGATAATATTCCAACAATTTAGGGTGCAACAACGAGAACGTCGAAGGCGTGTACGACCTCATGTCACGCACGTCCTCAACCAACCAATAAGGGAACAAAGACTCATACGCCTCCCCAGATATGATTGCGAGAGCCTGCTTACACCCTACGCACTTAGAACGCGCAGGATTCACCAGCACAGAAGATGAATCCTCCAGCCGCCTGATGAAATCATACCCATCAGCATGCTTTTCAGGCACATCATGAAGCAGGAACCGTCGATAGAACAAGTCGATAGGAACACCATCGACCACGCCTTTACCCCTTTCATACGTGATATCCAGAGGAGAAGCCAAACGCACGTCGAACCCACGTTCCTTGGCATAATCAAGGAACAAACCATAACGAGCACTGTTAGCGACGACATCCTCAGGCCACTCAAGCAAAGCAATGGTCGGAGACGCAATAGGGACAACACCCTTCTCAGCGGCCTGTTCAGCATAAGAAGACAGCAAGATGTCCAAATAGCCGTCGAGACGTCGATGGGGAAAACCATCAACCTTGTCAAGGAAATATTCGGAGAACAGCCGCTCGATAGTATCGCATTCCTCAGCGCCACCAGGAGACTCGGTGTTCGCCTCGATGACCCGGAAACCATCAGGGGTACGGAAAACATCCAACCGGCCCAACGGCAAAGTGCTCCTGTATGAAGGCAGAGTCGAGAGCAACGCGTGCAAATCCTCATCGAACCCCAAATACTCAGCGAACGTGTCATACTCAGAAGCAATATGATTGAGCACACGATAGTATCCTTCTGTCAAAAAAGACAGCGCGGAGACGTCTTCCTTGGACAGGACGAGAGAAGACATTGGGGGCACCCACTTGCTCGTCCCATCAGGGTCCAGCACGTTTCCGTATCCGCGCACATAGCGATCAACGACGTCAAATGACAGCACATCAACCACCATCACCAATCACCCCCACAGGTAGCTCAAAATACTGGTGGGCAGAACGCAATGAGTCGAGATACGCCTCATGCAGGTGCGCATACTTCTGATGATTATCAGAATGCAAAGAGACTATCTTATCAGCATAGTTCTTCTTATCAGCAAGGAACCTGTTCGCGTAGGAAGCGAGAGGCTTCCCTTCAGCAACTACCCCTGCATCGCAGAAAGCCGCTAATGAGCTGCAGTAGTCAAACACGCCTTCCGTCTTGAAACCATAACGGATCGCGTCATCGCTCATAGCCTGAAGCAAGCTATACGACTCTTCGGGATCCGAATGTCTCCCAACCAGCACGTCTAGATACAGGTTGTCCGTACCCGTCGATGACCGCATGCGCCGCAAACCCCCGTCAATCAAGTCAGCAAGTCCAAAGAGCAACACAATATCAGGCACTGCCCCCATACTCCTTATCTCGCTCGTGCCATAATGAGGATTTATCCTCGTAGGCCCCCAGATAGAATTGTACTCGTCCGCATAATGGGAGAAATCCACATCTTTTTCCTTCGATAAATGCAGAAAATGCAAGTATTTCTCCAAGTGCTCCTGCACGTACCGATCATAGGAGGTGCCGAACCGCTGCAGTTGTCCTTGGAAAGGCAAGTCTTCATGGACGATGTATCGATAGGTATGCGTCCGCCAACTATCAAAAAGCATACCTTCAGAGTAATGCGGGGAACAAGCGGTTACAGCAATCGCTAAAGGATCAACAGCCTTGAGAAAATTTATTTGGTCTATCTTGTCCTGATTATCATCAGGCAGGTCATAATGCACGTGAAATCCCATTACCTTACCGCTGATCTCGAATCGATCCTCGCCCAATAATCTCTTCTTCACCCCATAACGAGGCGAGTTCCTAATTATCGGCTTGAAATCGGCGTCGAGCGGCATCTCGATAGGTAACACTTTGAGGCCGCGATACTCTGCTATACCATTCAAGCGGTCCAACTGGTTCACGAGGTCACTAGCAGCGACCAGTAAGGAATCCGGTCTTGAGTTCACCTCGACCATGGCATGAGAGCACTCAGGGGTGACCGTGACTCCCTGTTTCTGCGCGTCTGCTATGAGCACGTCCGCATTGTTGGTCTCATTGAACTGTTCATCCAGGACCAACAGTTCCAACTCAAACCCGATTTTTGCAGCCATCGTTTTCCCTCATCAACAATAAGAGCCCGGCGCCGAAGCGCCATGATTGCTCGCCCGGGCAAATCGTCGCACAGAGCGTCATCGCCCTAACAATTTCTTGTTTCCGTATGTACAGGATCGAAAAGCGCTTATAAACACCAAACCCCTTGTTATTGGTAAAAAAGGAAATTTTATATAATATAATTTCATTCTTAACAAATATGGACCTAAATAAATTGAGTAGATTATTGTTCGAACTCTCGAAAAACTCTCACCTCACCACCAAGATGATCGCTCAACTCCTCAATATCAGCCAGCAGTCCGCCAGTTATACCCTACAAAAACTGGAGAAAGAAAGGACCATCCAAAACTACCAAACAGTCGCCGACCCGGCCAAATTCGGTCTTGTCAACGCGTTCCTCCTCCTTAACTACCAACGGTTCGACCACCAGACCACGAGCAACATTAAACGACACCTCAAACAAGACCCGAATGTCATCAGAATAGAAGAGACCAGCCAAGGAGCAGACCTCCTTGTGGAGTACTGTGTCCCCAACCTGTCCTACTTCAACAAACAACACAGAGCCTTCCTGTACGAATTCAAAGACGCCGTCAGAGTGACCGAAGCACAAGTCGTCATCGTCAAACACCTCTACTCCAAAAACTACTTACACAAACGAGCACCAGACGCCAAAGAAACCATCATCTCAGGAGACCGGGAAAGCATCACCCTCAACGACAAACAACAAGGAGTCCTCCAAGCATTGGCGGAAGAGCCACGGGCAACCCTCATCAACGTGGCCAAGAAGACCAAGCTGGACCCGAAGACCATCGTCAACATCAGGAAATGGCTGCAGAAGAGAAAGATCATCCGGTACTACAGCATCCTCATAGACAACGACAAGCTGGACATCACCCGAGAACACGTGTTCATCACTCTATCACATAGTGACCGACAAGACGAACAACGATTCCTCGAGTACTGCAAACAACACAAGAACATCATCGCCCTGACTAAGACCATCGGCCCCTACGACCTGTTCATCACCACTGAAAGAATCAAAAAAGAGAAAAATGTCATCAACGACCTCAGGAAAACATTTACTATCAGGGACTACCGCATCCTCATCACAGACAACATCCTCAAACACCACCACCTACCGACCAACCTGTTCGAGAACGACAAACAATGAAGATTTACGTGTTCAGCGACTTCCACGCGCAAGGAGACTACTTGGAAGAGATGCAAGTAAAAGCAGCACAAGCAGACCTCGTCATATCAGCGGGCGACCACTCAGTCTTCGAATTCGACCAAGACAACATATTGCAAGCGTTCAACAACTGGAACAAGCCGCTCCTGATTATACACGGCAACCACGAAGAGGAAGGTACGCTTAGACAAGCAGTGAAGAAACACCCCAACCTCACGTTCACGCACGGCGAAGAAATCGTCAAAAAAGGCGTTCGCATCCTCTTCTGGGGAGGCGGCGGCTTCACCAGCACGGACAGAGCGCTCAACAAGAAGGTCAAGGAATGGAAGCGCAGCCAGCACGCACGCCTCCCCACCGTATTGGTGACGCACGCACCGCCCCACAACACCGCACTGGACGACATCGACGGCAGGCACGTCGGGAACAAGACCATCAGGAAAGCCATCAAGCAACTCAAGCCAAGATACGCCGTCAGCGGCCACATCCACGAAGCGGAAGGAGCGGAAGACAACATCGGCGACACCGTCTGCTACAACCTCGGCCCAAGAGGAAGAATCATCACTCTCTAACCTCACAGAAGACAATGCAGCATAAGCGCACAAGAAGAACGAACACAACCAAGACCGCTCAGTCCAGGTCCTTCTCCTCGATATCCCCTTCCGCCACTTCCAGGTCGCGGGCGGCGTGAGCGCTAGTCCATCGCACCGAGCACTCCTCTGAGGGGATATCCCGACACTCGCCGGCCTCATACGCCGCCCACCGTTGGAAGAACGCGTTGAAGTCAATCCATGTCTCCCAAGACTTCCTCGCCTCATCATAGTATTGCTTCTTCGCCAACAGCACGACCCGCGAAGGCTTGTGCTCGTCTGCCAGTGCATACCCGGGCAGGTGCGCAAGGATTGCTTCCGCGAACGCCTTGACCTCATCGTGGTAGGGCATATTCTTTATCGACAGCACCTGCCTGGACGCGCCGACGAACATGTATGCCTTGACCTCGACGAAGTCGGGGTCCCCCCTACGCACGAGTTCCGCATAGCCTTCGGGCGAGACCATGTTCATTCCCTTTATCGCGGTTATCCTGATCGTGGTTCGTCCTTTCTTCTTTGCCAATCCGTCTAGACTCCCCAAGAACCTTTCCCAGTAGTCCGGGAACAACGGCTTATCAATTTTTTTCAGCAAGTCCTTGCTCGGCGCGTCCACAGAGAGGTAGAGCTGCGTCACAGGAGCCAAGTCCCGTATCTCGTCGGTGTACTGTGCGTTGGTGACCATGAATGTGCTGATGCCGCGCTTATGGAAGCCCGCGACCACCTCATTGATCCGTGGATAGGTAATGGGCTCGCCTGACAAGGACAACGCGACGTGCCGCACCTCTTTGGACTCCTCGTACAGCTGCTTGTCCGCGGTAGGGTGACCGCCAAAGCCGTACAATAAGTGTTCTTGCGCGTCCAAAGCACCTTTGATGATGTCCTCTGGCTCGTCCATGCCCCACCGCCATTTCTTAGCGACCGGTGCTTTGCGGCCACGCCAGCAGAACACGCACCGGTTAGCGCAGCTCATCGACGTGGTCATCTGCAGGCATTGGTGAGAGCGGATGCCGTAGAACTTCAGCTTGTAGCAGCCGCCTTTGCCGCGGAGCATGTTCTTCGTCCACCCGCACACCTTGACGGCAGAGTGCTTGTTGTCGCCGAGTATCCTATACTGTTGTTTCTCCAGCTCCGCGATAGCTTCTGGGCCAAGCATGAAGAAGATAGAACAAGATACTGTTTAAATGTGTTGTCTTGGCATAAAACATATAAACACCGCGCATAGCGTGTTTTGTGATGAACATCCACCAAGTGATTGCGTTCGTGGAACACAGCAAGAAATGCAAGGATTTCAAGAAGGCGCATGAGCATTATTATTTGGTGCATTGCTTCTGCACTATTGAGAACAAGCAGCAGAGTCCTTGGCAGATAGGCTATTATTCCCGAGAGACGGAGCGGATCGTGTCCTTCACCGCCGGCAAGGAAGTGTTGCAGGGAGAGGAGGATGAGACGTTCACCAAGCAAGGGCACGTGCCGGCGTTGGATGCGGGCAAAATCAAGGTGTCGCTTGAGGACGCGTTAGCAAAAGCAGAAGATTTTAGGCAGCGTTCCTACAATGCAGAATCAGTGACAAAAACTATTATCATCTTGCAGACGATTGATGATGTCCCCGTCTGGAACGTGACGTTGGTGACTCACGCGTTCTCCCTCCTCAATGTCAGGGTGCACGCAGGAAGTGGGAAAGTCATATCCACAATCGCTGATTCCGTCCTTAATTTGGGGCAGAGGACGTGAGAATTTTTTTCTCTATCACTCAGGATTATAGGTTGTTTTGCAACGGTTGTTGTGCGTATATCAGAGCCCCATAGTGTTTATATATGAGCGTGCCCATGACTACATAACAGGTGTGTGTAATGACCGGAATCTCTTTCAGAGCGATGAACATGAGCCACAAACTCACCAACTTCTTTTCCGAGGATTACGAGGACGAAGAGGAATAAGACCGCTTTTCCGGAATAATCTTTGCGAAATATGTATTTGAGGACATAAATCTTTTTATGAGTTCTGTATCCACTACTGAGTGAACAAAGGGATATGTATGCTTATCGGCGTCACCGGCTACCTCGCGTCAGGCAAAAACAGTGTTGCGGACTACCTGCTACAAAAAGGATTCAAGCACATTTCCCTGAGCGATATTCTCAGAGCAGAGCTCAAGACCAGAGGAAAAACCATCACCCGAAAGAACCTTCAGGAGATCGGGAACGACCTCAGGAACGCGTTCGGACCGGGCTACCTCGCCCAACGGGCATTGCTCACCATCGACGACAAGGAGGACTGGGTAATCAGCAGCATAGGAACCGTCGGCGAAGCAAAAACACTGCGAAAAAACCCGAAGTTCCACCTACTCTTCATCGACGCGCCGCAAAAAACCCGGTTCAAGCGCATGAAAGCACGGAAACGAGAACAAGACCCAAGCACGTTCAGCGCGTTTAAGAAGATGGAAGCGAAAGAAGCCATGGGCGGCGGCGCGCAGTACCGGGAGATCGACAAGACAAAGAAACAAGCAGACATCATCATCAACAACGACAAAACACTGCCGGCATTACACAAAAAAGTGGACAAAGCGCTCTACTACCTCAAGACCAAACGACCGAGCTGGGACGACTACTTCCTAGGCATCATGGACGCGGTCCGAGAAAGAAGCACGTGCGACCGGGGCAAATCAGGATCCGTCATCGTCAAAGACAACCGCATACTCACCACGGGATACGTGGGAAGCGCGATAGGCATGCCGCACTGCGACGAAGCAGGACACCTCATGCACGAGGTCATCAACGAGGACGGCAGCAAGAGCAAGCACTGCATCCGCACCGTGCACGCAGAGCAGAACGCGATTGTCCAAGCAGCCCGCAACGGCATCTCCATAGACGGCGCCACGCTCTACTGCTCGATGACGCCGTGCTTCACATGCGCCAAACTCATCATCAACGCCGGCATCAAGCGAGTCGTCGCGAACAAAGACTACCACAAAAGCAAGCTGAGCAAAGCGTTCTTCAAAGCAGCGAACGTGCAACTCGACATCATCAACAAGGAAGTGCAGCGCTACAAGAATCAATAGAACACGAGCATCTTCTCCTTCTTCGACCACCCAGACTTAACCCTCACCTGGTGCCCCAACACCTTCGACAAGAACTTGACCAACCGTTTGTTCGCCCTGCCCTGCTCAGCAGGCGCGGCAACAGCAACAACCAGAACGCCATCAGAAGAAACAATCCTGTCCTTCCCCGCACCCGGCTTCACCCGCACCCGGAAAGCACCAGGAGGCGACGGCAACTCAGTCATTCTCACGCCACGTGTGCTTGCACTGCTCGCACCTGAAGAACTTCGTATCAGCCTCGTCACCGGCCCGCGTCTGCACCAACCAATAATACGCCCGGCCATGACCGCACTTCGGGCACTCAGCATCAGTCAACGGCAACGGCTCATCCTGACCATCAACGACGTCGACAGCCTTGTTCTCCTGCTTCATCTCCTCCTTGAGCTGGACATCACCAATATCCCGCTTCGTGTACCCACAACTACACGAGAAGTACTTCTTGTTCTTCTCCCGCTTGATCTTTAGCATCGAGCCGCACTTCGGACAAAACATCATATCATCACGTCCCCGCATTCCAGCAAACGGGTCGTTTAAATAACTTTCGCTCCTGCGACTCGCTCCTTGAAGAAAGCAGCTTTTTGCGCCGCTAAGAACAACGATCGCAAGGTCCGGTGAACACGAGGCTCAGTCGCGTACAGCCGGCCACGACGCTCATCCACATTGTCATGAGCAGCCCTGAAACGATCCGCGTCCCGGCCCCGCCGCACAGGCGGCCCCTGCACCTCCTTAGTCGCAGGCAAGGGCTCCTCAGCCACGACGAGGAAGCACAACGCCCGCTCACCACCAAACTCAAACCCCTCATCCACCACGGAGAAACCCTCCTCCTTCACCGAGCGGACGACGAACCCATGCGCCTTCAACAGCTTCGTGCCGACGACATCCCTGCTCCCCGCCAACGGGGAGAGCGCATAACACAGCACCGGACGCCCCGGATGCGCCCGCACGACCTGCTCCTTCGTCAAAGGGACCACGGTGAAGAACCGCTCATCCGGGTCCTGCAAGAACGCGGCCGCAGCCTTCCTGAACGCGTCATACCGCTCCCGGGACAACGCCGCAGCGGCGTTACGATTGGGCTGCATCGGGTCCAACAACACCAAAGGGCCAGCGCGCTTAGCAGCATTCAAGAAAGACGCATCTTCCCGCTTCCCGGACGGATCAAGGAAAAACTTGTCCGGCCACTGCACCGCCGCTTCCAGCAACGACAAGAAAGAGCCGTAATGCGCCATCAAGAGGTCCAGCACGTGGCCGGAGAACCCGTTCAGATATGACTCCGCGCCATAGCACTTCGCCGCCTTGCAGAACAGCTTTGCCAACCTGATCTCATCAGCAAGCCCAGGATGCATCTCTAGGCGTTCCTGCACGTACTGCACGTGGAACTGGCTCACGTCCGTCACGTTCCGCGCTTCTTCGGGCCTGGCGATGGCGAGGACAGGCACGATCTCGAACTGATACCCGTCCTTAGTCAACTGAAAGTAATCGCGGCTACCATGGACGCGCCTGAGGCCGCCCACGCCGCCCAAGGCCAAGGCGATCAGGTCAGACATCTCCTCGTCTCGGTACTGCTTGCCGAACAAGACATACACGTCCACGTCATGATCGTCCTCCAAGTACGTGTTCTTGGCAAAGGATCCGCCCAGCATCGCCTCTGCGTCGATCTTCGCCGCCTGCAAGAGTCTGTTGACGAAGCTGACAAACTTCCGGGGCACCGGGGAGGGCGCTTTCGGCGCGACCAATGCGCGGACCTTATCCACAACCGTTTGGGCTTCCATGCATACCTGAAAAGCATAAGGATTTATATAGTTTGTCTGGACAGACAAGCAGGTGCAGGAGGTGAGGACATGGCACTGGACCCAGCGACGAAAATCTTGACGGACCTCGCTATCATCCTCCTCCTCGGGCTCATCGTGACCTTGTTCTCCAAGAAGCTGAAGATCAGCAACATCCTCCTCCTGATGCTCACCGGTATCACACTCGGCAAGGTCATCCCGCAGACGAGCGGGAGCTTCCAGTTCTCCAGCGACTTCCTCGTCGCGGTGGCCGTGTTGACATTGGTCATGGTCGTGTTCGACGGTTCGAGTAGGTTCAAGCTCAAGATGGTGAACCTGTTCTCGGTCGGCGCGATCAAGGTGACATCGCTCTTCCTCCTGTGCAACCTCATCTTCATCTCCTTCTTCACTATGCTCCTCTTCTTCCAGCCGTTCACGGTGGAGAGCGTCCTGCTCAGCGTCCTCTTCGCGTTCGTGATGAGCGGCACTGACCCTGGCTCGGTGTTCATCATGCTGAAGAGTAAGACGAACAAGGTCATCGAGTTCCTCGAGGTGGAGGCTATCATCAACACGCCAATCATGGTCATCTTCCCGTTCATCATCCTAGACATCCTGAACAACCTGCAGACCGCTGACGTCGCGCGCGCGGTCGTCAACCAGGCCCTACCATTGCTGCAGCAGATTGTCGTTGGTATCGGCGCCGGCATGGTCATCGGTATCATCGTGCTCAAGACCATGAAGAGGTTCTATTCGCAGCAGTTCAGTCCCGTGGCGTTGATTACGTCAGCGCTGTTGGCGTACATACTCGCTGAGAACCTCGCCGGGAACGGCGTGTTGGCCGTGGCGACACTCGGCTTGTTCTTTGGCAACATCTACGTGAAGGAGAAGGAGAACCTGCAGGAATTCAACACCATGCTGAACTCGTCGTTGATCATCATCGTGTTTATCCTCATCGGGCTGATTATCGAAGTGGACTTCTCTCTCGGGTTGTTGGTGAAATCTTTGCTGCTGTTCGGCATCCTCATCCTGACCAGGCTGCTCAGCCTGGCGTTGGTGTTCAGGAAGCAGCACGAGCAGAAGCAGGAGCAGTACCGCTTCAACACGAAGGAGTTGTTGTTCATGGCATGCAGCATGCCGAAGGGCATCGCCGCCGCGGTCGTCGCGTTCTCGTTGTCCGTGTTCACCATCGCGCCTGGGCTAGCGCCGATGATGCATACCGTGCTGCAGCTAATCGTGGTGATGATGGTCTACTCGTTGATTTTCAGCAGCGTTGTTGATCGGTTCAGCAAGAAGCTCATCAGGATAAAGATCGAGGAAGGGGAGTGATCATCCGAGGTAGCTCAGGTCCTTCCGTTCTTTTTCCATGCCAGCCTTGTTCGCCTGTTGCAGGATGCCTTTGAGCTTCTGTTCGAACTCTTGCGCTTGCTGCAGCAACGGTTTGGGGTCGACGTCCAATCCTAGGTGTTTGTCGAGGACTTCGATGAGTTTCGCCGCCGCCTTGGAATCTGGCAGTTGTGAGTGCGATTCTGCAAATAATGCGGTGACGTCTTTGGTCCTGGTCATGATGCCTGCGGTGACGCCCATGATGATGCTTTCCTTGATGGGTTTCGCGATGTTCTCGAGCTGCTTGTCTCCATAGTAGAAGATGCCTTCGCCTTCCGGTGACATGACGCCTTCGAGGCAGATGAGCTTCTTTGCCTTGAGTTTTTTGCGCATGTCGAGAATGAGGTCTGCTATCTTCCATTCGACGCCTTTGGATGCGAGGATGGTGTGGAGGATGATGATGTTCTCTTTCTTGGCGTGGTAGACTTCCATGGGTTTGATGAGTTTCCCTTGGTGGATGGCAATGGTCGGCGGTAGTTCGTCGTACATGAATTCGCCGATTGGTTCTGCTTTGAGATGTTCAATGAGGAATTCCGTGGCAATGGTGCCGATGAGGCCAAATCCTGGGAAGCCTTGGATGATGATGGGAGTTTGGGGTTTCTTCTTGAGATCTATACGTATGGTGCTCACCTCTTCGTCTTCTATGGTCGTCCATGTTTATAAGTATTATGTCACAAAAAAACAGAAAGATATATAAACTAGTATACAAAAACCTCTCCCCTTATACATTTTTGGAGGGAAGTGTGATGAGAAAGATATGCATCATTAACCAGAAAGGCGGCGTCGGGAAAACAACATCAGCAGTGAACCTCGCAGCAGGCATCAGCAGGAACAACAAAAAAGTCCTGCTCATCGACCTGGACGCGCAAGGCAACATCCAGACCAGCATCGGCGCGACCAGCCAGAAAACACTATACCACTACCTTATCGAGAACGCGGAACTCACCGAGTGCGTCAGCATACTCGGCAAGAACCTAGACATCATCAGGAGCGACGAGACACTCACCAAAGCAGAGACCATAATCAACAAGCTGCCAAAAGACAACTTCACCGTCCTACGAGAAAAACTCGACGGCATCAAGGGCTACGACTACATCTTGCTGGACTGCGCGCCGAGCCTCGGCATCCTCAACCAGAACGCCATGCTGTACGCAGACGAAGCCATCATCCCCGTCTCAACAGATCACCTCGGCATGGACGCGCTCACCAAGATGCACGAAGCCATCCAACAACTCAACGACCACTTCGACCACACACTAAAAATAACCAGAATCGTGCCCACCCTGCACGACGCGCGCATCAAGAGCAGCAAAGAACTACTGGCACAAATGCAGAACGAGCACTACGAAACGCTCGCAGAACCCATCAGGACCAACTCGAAACTCAAGGAAGCACCAAAAGCCATGAAGAGCATCTTCGCATACGCGCCGTCATCGCGCGGCGCGAAGGACTACGAAGCATTAGTACGACTGGTGCTCGGCGACGAAATCCACCACCGGACCAACGGGCTCAAGAGCTACGCAGCGACCGAAACCTAGCGACGCACGACCGCGAGAAGCGACAACAACATTAGGTGCCCCCATGCCAAAACCCCACGCGAAAAGGATTCCGTTACGAAAAGCGGCACGACAGCCACGACGACTGGCCTCCCGGCAACAGCTACCGCCGGACGCACCGCGAACATAAGCACGCCCATGCTTCCGGCCTCGCAGCCGGCCGGGATGTCGCGGCAACACACGAACGTTTATAAATCATGATGCTTGGACACCCCTATGCTCACCAAAAAGACCAAGGTCATCCTCGACACCAATACCCTACTCCTCCCAGGCAAAGGCATCGACATATTCTCACTGCTCCACGACGTCATGCAAGAGCCGTACAAGCTCTGCACCTATCAAGGCGTGCTCGAAGAGCTCCAAACACTCATGATCGGACAGAAAAAGGACGCGTTCAACGCCAAGCTCGGCTACATCCTCGCCAAACAAAAACCTTTAAAAATACTCACCAGTTCCTCAGCGACGCACGTCGACGACGACATCGTCAAAAAAACGGGCAAGAACGACGTCGTCGTCACCCAAGACCGAACATTGACGAGACGCCTCAGGGAAAAAGGCGTCCGCGTCCTGCGCTACCAACAAAAAAGATTCATCTTCCGCTAAAGGGGTCACCCATGTACTACAAGGTCAAAACAAAAGACTTCATCCGGCTCCCGCCGGACCAGTTCAGCAAGAAGCTCAACGAAGCGCTCACCGGCGAGGTCAGGAAGAAGTACGACGGGTATATCAGCAAGGAACTCGGCCTCGTCATCGACGTGGACAAACTGCACGACGTCGGCGAAGGCATCATCATCCCCGGAGACGGCGCCAGCTACTTCGAAACGACCTTCGACCTCATCACGTTCATCCCCGAACTCCAAGAGGTCGTGTACGGCAGCATCAAGGACATCGCGGACTTCGGCGCCTTCATGAGCCTCGGCCCCATAGACGGCATGATCCACATCAGCCAAGCCATGAACGACTTCGTCTCATTCGCGAAGGACAAGACGCTCGCGGGCAAGGACACCAAACGGACCCTGCACGTCGGCGACGTCGGCAAGGCGCGCATCATCGCCGTCTCCTACAAGGACATCACAAACCCCAAACTAGGTCTGACCATGCGACAACCAGGACTCGGCAAGGAAGACTGGATCGCCGTCGACCTCGAAAAAAAGAAGTGAGCGTGAAAACATGATAACAGTCAAGGACTGGATGAGCAAGCCCATCATCAGCGTGAAGCCGGGCACGACCGTGCAGGAAGCGGCCGACATCATGGCCAAGCACAACATCGGCAGCATGCTCGTCAGCGAAGACGGCAAGAAGGCGAAAGGCATCGTCACCGAACGGGACATCCTCAAGAAGATACTCGCGGCTCAGCAAGACCCCAAAGCGGTGAAGGTCGAGCAAATTATGACCAAGAAGGTCATCACCGTCGACGTCAAGACCTCGCTCCTCGAGATTAGCAAGATCATGACCAAGAACATCATGCGGCGCATCGTGGTCACGGAAAAAGGCAACATGATCGGTATCGTGACCGCCCGCGACCTCTTACAACTCATGGCAGGGTAAAAAAAATGGGCAAGAAGAAAGTGTGCAGGACGTGCAAGCTCTTCACCACAGAGGACATCTGTCCCCTCTGCAAGAAATCCAGCTTCGCCACCACGTTCCAGGGAAGGATACACTTCCTCGACACCAAGAAGAGCAGGATAGCGCACGAGATGGACGTGACCATGGACGGCGAGTACGCGATCAAAGTACGATAAGTGACGCATCATGGCAGAGATATTGAGCAAGGAGACGCAGCCGCTCCTCGGACGCACCCTCATACAGGCAAGGATCAGCTTTGAAGGGACGACGCCTGACCGGATGAAAGTGCGGGAAGACGTCGCGAAAGCGGCGGGCGTGCCGGCAAAGCAACTCCTCGTGAGGACTATCAACACCATATATGGCAAGCAGGAAGCCACGGTTACCGGGGCAGTGTACGAGAACATGGACGACGCCAAGGCCGTGGAGCACAAGAGCCTGATTGCGAAGCACGAGAAGAAAGAAGCGCCGAAAGAAGAAGAAAGATCATCAGAAGCCGCCAAAGAAGGAGCGCCTGAAGGAAAGCCGGCAGCAGAAAAAGCTGCTCAGGAAGACACCAAGGAAAAGAAACCAGCAGAAGACGCAAAAAAAGCAGCTTCTGATGCGGAAAAGCAGGAATCGTGATGAGCAATGGCGGACAAGCAAGCAGCTGAGAAAAAGAAGAAATCAGCGTACAAGTACGCGAACACCTATGATATCAGCGGCGACTCCTTCAAGCGGAAGAACAAGAGCTGCCCGAAATGCGGTGCTGGCACGTTCATGGCCAAGCACAAGGACCGCTGGACGTGCGGCAAGTGCGGCTACATGGAGCGGCAATAACCGCTATCCTTCTACGCGCGTCCCGACGAACGGCTCGCCAGCCACCATCTTAGGCAGCTGCGAGTACTGGCCGACCAACAGGAAGAAATTGTTCTCTGACAGCTCGCAACCGACCTTCACGGCTTCGGGGTCCAGGGGATAGTTCCCGCCGTCCACCCATTCCTCGCCGACGAGGTCCTGCAGGCGTTGCCACGTCGTCCGCGGTAAGGGATTGTATTCTTTCGCCTTCTCCTTGACGAAGTCCTGCGGCCGCACGTCGAGGATGACCGGGAAATCGCTGATTTTGATCGCGCTCTTCGCCCCGAGGGTCTTGGCCAGGAGCATCATGTCGTAATCAGTGGAGTGACCGGGCAACGAACCGGTCGCCAGGTAGACTTGGTAGCCGGGCGGCGGCAGCTGCGTCGGGTCGGTGACCAGTTGTGAACAGACGCGTCCTTTTCCTAGTCGCTCTGACAAGACTGTTTGCAGGTACCGCGCGTTAATCTTCGTGACGGCGATGCCGACCTCGTCTAGGGCTACCGGCAGCTGATCTTTTGGCAGGACCGGCTCGAACAATGACTTGCTGACTGATTGCGCGTGGCGGCAGATATTCCCCCCACCGATGACGAGGCAGAACTGCTTGTCCTCGTGTTGTCGCAACAGGTCTGCCAAGAAGCCGATGGCTTGCTTGCTATACTTGCCATCAGGGTTGAGGATGCTCCCGCCGTACTTGACGATAATCATGCTCTATGAGAGAATCGGTCATTTAAATGGTCTTCGTTTTTTTTGCTAAAAAAAAAATAATTTGCGCCCCTGGGAAAAAACAGGTGTTGGGGGGTGATGTTTTCGAGGCAGAGGCGCAAGAAGAGAAAAGGAAAAAAATTTCTTGCTCTTATCGGACGATCTCTATGCCGAGTTCCTCGGACAATTGTTGCCGGGCCGCTGCTGCTTCCTTGGTGGTCGGCTTGCCGAGGATCCATGGGCTCTTGACGCCGGTGATGATGGTCATCACGGTCAGCTTGTTCTTCATCTCTTCTGAGACGCGCGCGCCCCAGATGACGTTGGCGTCGTCGTCCATGCTTTCCGTGACTAGTTCTCCGGCTTTGCTAATCTCGTCCAGGGTCATGTCCGGTCCGCCGGCGATGTGGATGATCGCTCCGGTGGCTCCTTCGTAGCTGATGTCCAGCAAAGGGTTGCTCAGCGCTCCTTTCACTGCTTCCTCGACCCTGCTGGCCGTGTCTGACGCGCCGACGCCGATGGCTGCGACGCCTCCGTCAGTCATGATGGTCTTGACGTCCGCGTAGTCTAGGTTCACCAATGATGGGACGGCGATGGTCTCAACGATGCCTTTTATCATGGTCGCGATGAGCTCGTTCGCGACGGCGAAGGCTTGCTGCACGGGCAGGTTGCCCGCGATCTGCACTAGCCGGTTGTTGTCGATGACGATGACTGTGTCGCTCACTTTCCTGAGTTGTTGCAGGCCGAATTCCGCCTTGTCGATTCGTGCTCTTTCTATCTTGAAGGGCATGGTGACCGTGCCGATGACGATGCTGCCCGCGTCCCTCGCCACTTGTGCGACGACGGGCGCCGCTCCTGTTCCTGTGCCACCGCCCATGCCGGCGCACACGAAGACCATGTCCGCGTCTTTGAGTGATTCTTTGATGACTTGCATGCTTTCTTGTGCTGCTTCCGCTCCTTTCTCTGGGAAGCCGCCGCAGCCGAGGCCTCGGGTGATGTCTTTGCCGATGAGGAATTTCCTGTCGGCTTCGACCATCTTGAGGTGTTGCTGGTCGGTGTTGCAGGCGACGATCTCTGCTCCCTGGATGCCTTTCATGTACAGCCAGTTGACCATGTTGCCGCCAGCGCCTCCTGCGCCGATGACCTTGATATTTGCTTGTCCTGCTTCTACGCCCTCAAATCCTTGAGGGACTTGTTTTGCGTTGTCCACGATAAAGTCCATTGCTGGTACCCCCTTCAGTTTTTGGTATTGGTAATTTTCTTGGCCGCACACACCCCGTGTTTACGACCAATCCAGGAACGTCCACCACATTACTGCCGTCGAGGAAATCCCTATGGGTATACATCATTGTGTAACTTATATATAAATATTGTTGGGTTTTTATTGTACATACTACAAAATTATTTTCTACTATTGAAATTATTTTTCGTAAAGAATGACTTTCTTGCCTGGGTAGAGCCCCATACTGCTCATCTGGTTGTATTGGTCCGGTACAAGCGTCAGGTGAATGATATTGAAGCCGTAGGCCTCTTTTGCCTGCAACGCCGCGTCTCTGATGAGCTCTTGGTCGATATTGTTACCTATGATCAGTATATTGGCTTTAGAGCGCTCTTCCTTGCCGTGCAAGACCATCATTTCGATGTTGGGATCCTGCTTGACCGTGTCGACGAATTCCTGGACCGCTGATTTGCGGTCTGCGAGAATGTCGGCGAGGAATGCCGCGTTCTCTTCATGCAGGCTGTAGAACTTGAATCGCTTCATCTTATGCTCTTTGATGAGGTCGAGCTTCTTGAAGAGTTGGATGGTTCTGTATGTCGTCGCCGGGGGGACGCGCGCCCGCTTTGCTAGTTCTCTGAGATAGTATTCTTGGGCCGGATTATTTATAAATATCTTGAGGAGTTTGAGTAATTGTTCGTCCAATAACTTCGTCATCACTTCTTTTTTGTCCATGTGAATTCGCCGAGGAGAAGCCTTCTATATAAATATTTCGCTTTTCTGGAACAATGTTCCTCCACAGAACTATTGTTTCTCTACAGAAACAGCTTTTTTCGGCAGCAAAGAAAAAGTCATCGATCTGCAAGAAGAGAGAAAAGGCGCCTTGCCCAGAAAATTTGGATGTGTAGAGGGTGGTGGGAAACAAGCGCAAAAGGCAAGGCACCAGGATGTTTGTATGATAATAATGGCCGGCGCACCCGCAAAAAAGGGTGAGTGAGGTGGTGTGTGAGGTGTGTGGCATGATAGAAGATATGCCGCAGGCGCACCAGGCCAGTTGATGACTGATGGCCATAAGACCACCGTTGTCGTCACCAATAAGTAACCATATATCTGAGCAAGTATATAAACTTTTCGGTAATTGAGTACTATTAAGTAGTAAAATTAGTTTCTTCCCCTTTGCCGCTCATACGCAGCCTCAACCATACTCAAAGAAGCCATATCATCAAGACCGCGATCATCACGAATCCGCACAAAACGAGGGAACCGCAACGCAAAACCAGACGAATACGAAGGACTCTTCTGGATCTCCTCGAACCTAACTTCAACAATAATATCAGGCTTCACCACCACGTCACGCCCCTCAGTACGCTGAATCAACGGCCGTAACCGCTCCGTCATCTCCGCAAACGTGATAGTGCCCTCCTCAGTCTTGCCGTCAGCCTTCTCCTTAATACCAGTACCGAACCTGCCGATCGCCACCAACTCCTCCTGGTGATCATCCCAACACGCCACTGTATAAGAAGTCAACCAGCCGGATCGCTTCCCCGTGCCCCACTCAGCACCCACTATCGTCACGTCAAACGTGTCCAACGTCGGCTTGAGCTTAACCATAGTACCCACACGGGAACCAGGCTGATACACCGCATCCAGCTTCTTGAGCATCACCCCTTCATTGCCTTTCTCCAACGACTCTTTATAAAAAGCTTCGGCCGTGGACACATCCTCAGCCACCACCTGCGGCACCAACACGATACGCTGCGGCACCGCATCAACCATGCCAGCGACGAATTTCCTCCGCTCAGCGAACGGCTTATCCAAGAACTCCTCACCCTCATAATACAAGACATCGAACACCGCCAACACCACCGGCAACTTCTCCTCCAGTATACGAATGTCATACTTCCGCCGGATTCGCTGCGAGATGTCCTGGAACGGCCGATACTTCTTGGTACGAAGATCATACCCTACCGCTTCGGCATCAATAATGAACTCATCCCCTTTTACCCGTTCTGTCAAGACCTTCACCACGTCAGGGAACTGATCAGTCACCTCCTCCAAGCGGCGCGTGAACAACCGAACACCATCCTTCGTCCCATGGCATTGCATCCTGAAACCATCATATTTATACTCCACAGCGCACGGCTTGCCCGCACGAGCAAACCCTTCTTGGAAATCAGCCACTTTCTGCGCGAGCATGACCTTCAGCGGCTTCCCAGGCAGTATACGAATATCAGCAAAACCACGGATTCCCTTTTCTTTCGCAGCCTTCGCCACCACCGCAAAATCATTACTCCTATCAAGAGCAGCCTGGGTTTGCAACAAGACCTGATTGTACTGCTCGCGGTCAGCAGGCGATATACCATCCTCAGCGAACCCAACCTCTTCCTCTGAGAGCAAGTACGCCCAAGCGATCGCATCCCGCAACGTGCCCTCAGCCACCCCGACACGGAGATCGCCAATCACTGAGCGCACCACGTAAC
>WJKR01000064.1 GCA_014729015.1 Candidatus Woesearchaeota archaeon
ACCTTCGTCTTCGAGCCCAGTGTGTCCACGAACTTCTTCGCGTACGTCTTCGCCACCTCCAACCGGGAAGGCGTGAAGTCCTTCGCCGCCATGGACGACGAGACATCGATCGCCACGACGTAATTGTTCTCCGCCTCCGGCGTCATGTACCATATCCGCACCCCCGACGCCGCGAAGATCAGGATGAGTAGGATGACGAGCCGCATCACCAACACCGGGATGTTCTTAGTCACGAACTTCTCCCCGGCGACCCGCTTCAATGCCTGGAAGTTCGCGAACCGCATCGCCTTCCGCTTCGCGCTCCGCAACGACAGGAAATGCGTCATGACGAGCAACGGCAGGCTCGCAAGGTACCACAGGTAAATCGGGTTCTCGAACGTCAAGTGCATGCCAGTAACCTCATGTCGTCATGGTGATGAACTCTCGTCTGCGAAGGAAGCGCATCAGCGGCTCGGCGTAATCCTTGTCCGTCATGATTAATGTCATGCCGCCGCGGACGCCCTTGAACACCGCGCGCAAGTAGCGTTCCTCCTCCTCGACGAGCGCCTTGTACTTCTCAAAGTAATCGTTCACGTCGATGTACAGGTGACGCTTGGAATACGGGTCCAGCACGGCGTACTGGCCGACGTTCCTCGGCAGTGCCCGGTCGCGGGGGTCACGCACCATCAGCCCCAACAATTCGAAGTTGTTCGACAGCATCCGCACGTACCGCTCCCACCCCTTGTCCAAGCCGAGGAAGTCAGAGATGATGATCAGCACCGCGTTGGTCTTCAGGAACGAAACAGTCTGCCGCAACACCTTCTTGAAATCTAAGCCGCCGCCATAGTTCTCGGGGTTGCCCAGCTCCTTCTTGATGCGGTCGAGCATGCCGCGTCCGATGTTGGGGTGCATGTTCACCACCAGCTCGTCAGTGAACATCCCCAGGCCGACCGCGTCGCCGCCGCGCAGCACGCCCTCGGCCACGGCGTAGGCGAGCTCGGCGGCGTACTCGGCCTTCAGCTTGTCCGTGGAGGAGAACAGCATGCTGTTCGACACGTCCAGCATGATGAACACGGAGAAGCTCCTGTACTCCTCGAACTCCCTGACCACCGCTTCCTTCGCCCGCAACGACGCCCGCCAGTCGATCAATGACGCGTCGTCGCCGTACTGGTATGACCGGTAGCCGGCGAACTCGATGCCGCGTCCCTTGAACGAGGTCACCCAATTACCGGAGAACGTCTTTGACAGCACCGATCGCTTCGCGAAGATTTCTGCCTTGCGAATATGGGGTGTCAGGTCCACGCGCAAATCCTTGATAGCCATGAGTCACCACGCCCGTCACGAGCGTCATCAAACGATTGGGACCTTCTGAAGCACTTCCTCGATGATGACATCGGGGTCGACCTCTTCAGCCTGCCCTTCGAAGTTCAGGATGATACGGTGCCGCAACACGTCATACGCGACCGCCTTGACATCGGTCGGCGTGACGACGTCGCTGCCGCGCATCAGCGCGTTCGCCTTGGACGCGATGAACAACGCGATGCTGGAGCGGGGCGAAGCGCCGAAGTTGACGTACTTGCCGCTCTCGACGTTATACTTCTTCGGGTCACGGGTCGCCTCCACGACGCGTACGATGTACTGCTCGATCTTGGTATCAAGCCTGATGTACTTGACCAAGTGCTGCGCCCTGATAATCTCCTCAGGCGTCAGCACCGGCGTCAGCTGGAAGTCGGCGAAGTCTTTGGTCGTGATGTTCTGTTTCAGGATGATCAGTTCCTCCTCGAACGTGGGATACTTTATGTTCAGCTTGAACAAGAAACGGTCGAGCTGCGCCTCCGGCAGCTTGTACGTGCCGAGCTGCTCTACCGGGTTCTCCGTCGCCATGACGAAGAACGGGAACGGCAGCCTGAACGTCTCCTTGCCAATCGTCACCTGCCGCTCCTGCATGCCTTCCAGCAACGCGGATTGCACCTTCGGCGGCGCACGATTGATCTCGTCAGCTAAGACGAAGTTCGCGAAGATGGGGCCCTTCACCGTGTAGAACCCTTTCCCTTCCTCGTACGTCGTGATGCCGATGATGTCGGTCGGCAACAGGTCAGGTGTGAACTGGATACGGCTGAACGAGGAGCCGGTGATGGATGACAACGTCCTGACCAGGAGCGTCTTCCCCAGCCCCGGGATGCCTTCGAGCAGGACGTGCCCGTTGCACAGCAGCGCCTGGATGAGGGAGTTCACGATGCGTTTCTGCCCTACCACTACCTTGCTGATCTCGGCGCGCACCAGTCCGAACTTGTGCTGATAGGATTCCACCTCTTTTTTCAAGTCCGATGGACTCACTCCCGCAAAAGGGTCAACCATCCGTTTTTCCAAGCAGACGCTTGTTTAAATAGTTTTGTATTCGCTTTCGAGGAGAACTGTAGAAAGATTTAAATATGATGATAGGGAAGACACCACACAGATAGCAACAAGGGGGTGAGTGGTTATTCCAGCCAAAGGCGTCAAGACAGAGTCAGCTGCTACGCAGTCACTTCTCCGGGAGCTGACTAAGAAGAAGATAGCGTACCTGTTGAGCAAGCACACGCTCAAGGACGTCGACGTCTACACGCTCATCAAGGAGTTCTTCAAGGAATACCTCCACGCCAACTATGAGTTCACGTTCGACGAGCTCGCCGACGAGCTCAAAAAGACGTACATCGAGAAGGACCTCAAGGAAAACTTGTTCAAACTCCTCAAGGACTTCAGTACCATTGAGTACAAGGACGAAGAGATACCGCAAGACGTGCTGCGGAACGTGCTGAACACGTTCTCGCGGCTCATCGACGAGCTGATCAAGGAGAGCGAGCAGAAGAAAGGGTTCTTCTCGCAGCTGTTCGGCGGGAAGAAAGAGCTGCCTGAGGAGCGCCGGCCCGAGGAGAGGCCGCCCTCGCAGGAGCCACTGGTGTCACCCCCTGCGCACCACGAGCGTCCGGAGCACCACCTCAGCGAGGAAGAAATCCTCAAGGGCATGCCGTCACGGGCGGAGTCGCAACGACCGCCGTCAGAGGCGGGCGAAGCGCAGTTCGAAGTCCCCAGCATCGAGCAGCCGGAGCAACAAGCCCCGCCGGGCGCCGCTCCCGACCAACGACCGCCCGTCCCTGACGAGCACCAAGAAGAGGACCGAGCGCCACAACCCTCACCGCAGCAGCCCGCGGCCGATGACCAGCAGCCCGCGGAGAAGAACCTCTGGTCAGAGGAAATTATGGAGGAGCCCTCGCCGGACGCCTCTGAAGAAGAGCCGTCCGCTCCTGCACAACAAGCCCCGCCTGAGGAGCAACCAGAGCAACAAGCCCCGCCTGCCGAAGAGCAACCAGCGACCGCGCCGACGCAGGAAACACCGACACCGGCGCAACCAGCGACGTCCCAAGCAGAGGACACCAAGGTCTACTTCGGAGAGGAAGAGCAGCGATTGTCGCAAGACCTCAACACGCTCGCCTCGCAGCTCGACGACGTCATCAAGACGCAGGGCGACACCCAGGCCCCGGTCGCGCCGGCAGACACCATCGAACAGCTCATCACCACGGTGGAACGGCTCGTCACCGAGCACCAGCACGAAGAGGCGCACAATGTGTACAAGGAACTCCTCGGCCGGTACAACGAGCTCTCAGAAGAAGACAAGCACCGCTACTACGACAGCATCCAGCACCTCTATACCCTGTTGCAGCAGACCCATTAGCGCTCAGATATCGACCTTGCCCGTCTTCTTACCGGAAATGATCAAGAGTACGCCGAGGACGAGCATGATCAGCACGATTAAGCCGCCGATGATCAACGCCGGCAACTGCTTCGGACTGATGGTCATGACGGAGAAGAAGCTCTTCGGCTGCTCGGCCTCCGGAGCCAGCTGCTCATTGATGAGGTACTTGCACCCGTTGACGGCGGTGTCCACCAGCTTGATCGCCTCGTCATAGTTCTGCCGCACGCGCTCCTCCTCTGCCCTGACGAGGAGCTCGTTCAGCTCCTGGCATTCGGGGTTGTCGTTCAGCAAGTCACGGGCGAACGTCACCTTGCTCTCCACGTCCTCGCCGACGTCCTGCTTCTCCAACGAGTTGATCATGACCACGGTGGAGTCGACGTAGTCAGGGTTCACCACGGTTGCGGACACGATGATGCTCGCCGGCTCCCCCTCACGGTAGTTCTCGACGTACATCGTGACCGAGACGTTCTCCTGCGGCGCCAACGACGGGAAGTAGTCGGTGGAGAAGCGGAAGCGCATGTCTCCGGAACCATTCCCGGTCGTGGCGTTCAGGTAGACGTCCGCGATGGTGTCGTTCCATGTGTTCTTCACCACCAACGGCACCTCGACCGTCTCGTTCCTGTACGTGAAGACGTCTTCTGGGGAGATGAGCTCGAGCGGGTACGGCGACTCGACCGGGTCCTCGTACGGGTAGGGGACGAGCCGTGGCCTCGACGACCCGCCGCCGGAGCTCACCGGGTTGTTGATCTCCTCGACTTCCACCGACGTGATCGTGATCCAGACCAGGTTGCTGTCCACGGATTCGTTGTACGGGTCGGCCGCCCGAAACTTCACGATGCACGTGCCCACCTCGTCAGGGTCGATGGCGAGGTTGTCGCCGCTGAACGTGATGTCGGCGAGCGAGCAGGAATAGCTCGGCGCGATGCTGTATGTCAGGCTGGTGGTCTCGCCGGTGCCGAGACCTCGTTCGCCGTCGCTGTCGAGGTCGTCGTCAGGGTCGTAGAAGAGCTGCTGCCACCCCGACGCGTTCGAGAAGTGGCTCATGAAGTCGACGTACTCGGTCGACTTGTTGACCGTGATGTTCGGCATTTGGTGGTAGAACGCCGGTAGGCGGTTGACGTCCGCCACGTCCATCTGCCACGTCCAGTTGGCGCGTGCGTACCGGACGTCCATGGCGCTCAGCTTGAACGTCACGTTGCCTGCCGAGAAGAATTCGAAGGGATAGCTGAATGAGGAGTTGCTGCCCGGCTCGACGTTAGCGAGCGTTTCGTTCAAGGCGCCGTTGATGTACCAGTAGAACGTGAGGGAGTTGTTGCCGAAGCTGGTGTCGTTGCGCACCATGGCGTCGAACATGACCGTGGTGTTCTCCGAGGTGTTCACCGAGACGGTGTCGTTCGTGAACCACGACACGTTGCCGAACGTGCCGAAGATGGTGGTGTTGGTCGTGTTGTCCCAGTACGGCATGATGTCGTCGACCACGGGGTCGTTGCTCGGCGTGACCACGTCGAAGCTGACGTTCTGCCAGTGCGTCTCGCTGCTGTTGTCGGTGGCTGAGAGGTTCACGACGTAGCTGCCTGTCTGGCCGGCGTTGGGCGTGAAGCTCGCGATGAAGTAATCAGTTCCTTCTTCCGAGAAGGTGAACGAGTCGTTCAGGTTGCCGGGGTCGATGAGGAATTCCCAGTCGTAGGACAGGTTGTCCATGCCGATGTCGAGGTCTTCGTCGATGACGTCGACGCGTTCGTTGACCGAGTACCCGACGACGACCGTGCCGAACGAGACGTTGTCGAAGTACGGGGCGTCGTTCACGTTGTTGATAGTGAAGTTGAGCGCGTCGCTGTCGCTGAACCCATACTTGTCCGTGACGTTGACCGTGACGGCGTAGGTGCCGACCTGGCTGTTGCTCGGCACGAAGTTGAGGCGCCACGCCGTCTCGTTGAAGTCCGTGATGTCAAACACGTCGGTGTTGTTGCTCGCGAACACGAGGTCTTCTCCCGGGTCCGGGTCGGTCGCGTTGATGAGCTTCGTGCAGGGCGCGTCCTCGTCGCAGGAGAAGTCGTTGATGGGCACCAGTGCCGGTGCGGTGTTGTTGATGACCTCGAGGACCAGCGGCCTGCTGTCCCATAGTCCTTCGTCGTCGGTCGCGTTGATGGTCAGGTAGTGGAATCCGGTGTGCGTGTCGTTCGGCATGAAGCTGACCACGCCTGTGGTGTTGTCGATGGTGATGTCGTTCGTGCTGTTGTCGCTGTAGTTGAGCGTTTCCCCTTCGTACGTCCACTGATCGGGGTCGGTCGCGTTCACTTGGTACCAGAATGTCATGCCTTTGACCGCGGTCAGGTTGCTCATGTTCGTGTTGCTGTTGCTGTTGCTGGGGTGGTCGCTGAGCTCGTGCATGGTCGGCGCGTCGTTCGTGTTCGTCAGGTTGAGCCAGGCAACCTCCCAGTCGGTGTCCTCGCTGTCAGAGACCGTGATGTTCACCCATCGGCACACGATGTGATCGTTGGTCAGGGTCTCGTTCACTTTGCCCGTGGCGTTGTCTGGACTGCTGTTCGTCGTCGTGATGCTCCACGGGTTCGCCAATGAGCAGTTCGACGTGATGCCGAAGCTGAGACTGTCGTCGTTGTCCAGGTCGGTCGCGTTGGCGTAGAAGACGAGTTCGTTCCCTTGCGTGCCGGTGATGCCGGAGAAATTCGTGGTGATGTTGGGCGCTTGGTTGGTCGTGTTCACCGTCAGGGTGAAGTTCTGTGTCGCGTTCGGGTCGTCGTACGGCGTGGCGCTTGCCGGGCCGTTGTCCGTCACGTTGACGCGCACCCACCACGTGCCTTTCTCCGTGAACAAGGGATAGTTGCCTGTCCTGTTGAAGGTGATGTAGGCGGAGTTGTTGTCCAGCCGGTAGAGCGCGAGTGTGGAGAGGTTGCTTGCTATGGTGAAGTTGACGGGGAAGTGTTCTTCCTCGTCGCTGACGTCGAAGCTGTAGTTGAAGAGTATGCTTTCAGTGGCTGTCTGGTCACTGAGGGTAAAGGTCGGCTCGTCGTTCACTTCGTAGGCGGTGTAGGTGACGTTGATCGCTTCTGTGCCGAGGTCTTCGTCGATGACGAGGAAGGTGGCGTTGTAGTTCTTCTGCGTGAGCGGGTCGAGGTCGTCGTGGGTGACGAGGCAGTTGAGGTCCCCGGTGGCTTGTGTCACGGTGCAGAAGCTCGGTCCCTTGATCCTGAAGTATTCTAGCGTGTCGTTGTCGCTGTCCGTCGTGCTGATGTTCCTGTTGTAGTTGTTGTCTTCGTAGAGGTCGTCGTTGATGGCGTTCGGCGGTTGTGGGTCGGCGTTCTTGATGGTGAAGTTCGCTGACGCGTTGTGGGTGTTTGTGCCGTTGCTCAGGCTGATGTTGCAGGACCAGGTCTCGCCTTTCCTCGCGATGAGGCTGTTGAGCGTGATGGTGTGCGCGTCGTTGTCCGGGAGTATTGTCGAGTTGTGGCGCGTGCTGCCGTTGTACCACGAGGCGTTCTGGCTGGTGGTGTCTGCTGACGGCGTCCACGAGCAGGTGATGTCGTCTTCTGTGGTGGGTGCTTTCGCTCCTTGGGGGTTGATAGTGGGGCCGTCTTGCATGCCTACGCCGTGGAGCGTTGCTGCCATGAGTAGGAAGCCGAGGAGGAGCGCGGTGAAGAGGGGGGTTGTCTTCATGCGCGCTCACCTCTTGTTTTGAGAAAGGCTTCTAGCGTTTCGATGACGACGTGCTTGAGTGGTTTGCCTTTGGTGGCTGCTGCTATCTTGAGCTCTCGGTGCACGTCGTCCGGGATGGTGATGTTGATGTTCTTCATCGCTGCTTCGCTGCTCGTTCGCTGAGTGCTGTGGTGATGAGTTCTTTGAGGGTGGCTGCTTCTGCTGCTGCTTTTATTTTGAGTTCTCGGTGCAGCTCGTCGGGGAGGTGGATGTTGAGGTTCACCATGTCAAATCACTTACTTATTTTAGTTATAAAACTTATTTTATTTCTTTTAGCATTATTCTTTATTTAAGTTATTTTCTTTTTTCCTATTTAAATCTTCCGGAAACGATCAAGAACGAGCCCAAGAAGCCAAGTACTTGATACTATGATACGCCCGGGACAACTGATGATACACCAAGCCCTTCTGCCGCTCATCCATGTGCTCATACAAGGACACAAGCGTCACGTACTGCTTCTTCGCAGCCGGCAACTCCTCGAACTGCAACGCCAACAACACATTGAAGAAGCCGGCCTTGAACCGCTCCAACACCGACCCGGAGACCTCCTTCTCCGTGACCTCATGCACCATGTCCTCAGGCGTCGCATCGCTCGTCTGCAGCACCAACACCCGCAACTCCTCAATCAGCAAGTCAGCATCCACGTATGACCGCTCACGAGCCACGCGCTCATACCGTCCGACCATCCTGAAGAAGGACAAGAACACCTTCTGCAACGCGTTATGACGCACCTGCTCCTCCACTGCGGGAACGAACTCATTCCACGAGCACGTCAACGGCACGTCCAACGCGCAATGGAAGAACGCGCGGGCAACCCCCACCGCCTCCTCGACGACCACGCTCACCGGCCTCTCCATCTCACGGACAGCACGCTTCACCGCGGCGAGCCTCTCCAGCAACAACCGCTTCTTCTTATCAGACAAGAGGACCTGCTTCCGGTGTTGCCGCGTCACGTACAACGCGACCCGCGCCGCCAACGCCATGACCTGCTTGTGATACAGCCTGAACAAGACGAGCATGACCGCGAACACGACGGCCAGCAGGACGATGAGCACGGTCAACGGCGACCGTTGGCCGATGATACCAGGCATCTCCCTGATGGTGCACGGCGGACAAGGCCCGCCGCAATCAATCCCGGTCTCGTTCTGGTTCTGGACGCCGTCAAAACAGCTCGGGCAAGCAGGACAGAACGGCCCGCCGCAATCAACGCCCGTCTCATCCCAGTTTATGACACCATCCGTGCAGTTGTAGCAGGCCTCGCAATACGTGCCGCCGCAATCCACCCCTTCCTCGTCGTTGTTCTGGATGCCGTCGAAGCAGGTGCCGCAAGGCCGGCAAGGCCCACCGCAATCCACCCCTGTTTCTCCCTGGTTCTGGATGCCGTCGAAGCACGTCGGGACGTACTCGCACTCCTCCCAGAACACGCGCTTGTAATCATTCGGCTTGCACCCATGCAGGTCGATGCACTCCTTGTAACGAGAACCGTTCGGCAAGCACTCCGACCACTGATTGCACTTCCACTTCGGCGTGCACGGATAGAAGGAGCCGCTCCCGCTGCCAGAACCACTCCCATCAGTGTCCTCATCACTACCCCTGCAGATGACCCTGACCCGCACGAGGTTGCTGTCCTCGGAGAGGTTGTACGGGTCGGTCGCCCGGAACAACACGTAATCAGTGCCACACCCCGTCGCGGAGAGGAACACCAGGCCGGTGCTCTGTGTGATGGTGATGGACGCCACGATATTACCAATGACGGAGAAATTCAAAGGATCATTGTCAGGGTCGTCAAAGAACTCGTACAGGGAGTATGGTGACAAGCTGCTGCCCTGGTTGAACTCCACATCGGTCACGTTCTCCACGAGCTCAGGAGGATCGTTGATGTCCAGCACAGTGAACTGGTACGAGGTGTTAGCCTGGCCGTTGGCACACCCGGAAGCGTCCTGCACCCTGATTTGGATGTTGTGCAACCCCACCTCTGGTTGGAACGGCCGCAAGAACAGGAAGCCTGAACTGTTGATCCAGGTCCAGTTGCCCGGCATGTCAGGGATGATAGATAATGAGAGGGAATCATTGTCAGGATCAGACGCGTTAATCTTGCACGACACCGTGTTGTCGACGAGCGCTGTCGACTGGTTGAACGAGGACAAGCACGAGAAATTCACCTCTGGAGGGTCATTGATGCACAGGAACAACAGGCCGTCGGAAGCCATGCCCGTGAACGGCAATCCCCGGAACGATCCCTGGTGCAGGAAGGCGACGCCGGAGAATGCGATGCCTAATGCTAGGAGGATGACCACCACACCGACAACACGACGCATATGACTACGCCAAAGAGAAGACGCCTATTTAAAGCTTTTTGTCTAGGAGCTCATGCCCGCGTAGAAGCCTATCTGGAGCTGGTTCTGGCCGTTCTTTGTCGTACGATGAGCGTTGCTAGGGGACACTCCTCGTAAATCATGAGGTTAGGGATGCCCAGAAACTTATGGTTAGATTGTTATCTCCGCGAGTGGTGTTGGTAGGGATGAAAAAAGCCATGTCGAACGTGAAGCTATTATCAGGACCGAATGCGAGGCGGTCACAAGCAGTCATCAGAGCGTTGGAGGTCACATTCACCCAGCTGGATTGTATGAAACCATAACAACCGCCGGTGTAATTCTCATGAGCAGTGGTATTGGCGATTTTGAATGCTACCCACGAATTATTAGTGGTCGCGTCAAGGAAGGAGCCACCATGTATCTCGCCGTAATCGCTCATATTGACGGAAACATTGGCTTCAAAGCTCCCATCATTCCTGACGATAATGCCATCAGGCGAGAATCCTGCGCACAGGTCATCATCGCCGCCATTGGTTTCGTTCGTGAGGACGACTCCTCCTGGTCGACAACTCAGTGCGATAGTGTTATCATCTTCTGTAGTAATGGATAGGTACATGCCTATTACAATGGTTATGTTACCGGTAGCATCAGTGGCTCTTCCGCTTATGATAGTATGGGGAGACATATAGTTGATGGTGATAATCGCTGTGATCATAGCCACGAAAAAAATTGCGAAACTACTCATCACCGCTATCAATACTGGGTTGTTCTTCCGTCGTTCCATTTTCTGAAGGTGCTATATTGATCGATATCTTACCGCTTGATCGAGGGATGTCTGCAGTAGCAGAGGTGCCTCTCAACCGCTTGATGTTCTGCACTAATAACATGCTGCAAATAATTAAGACAATGAGGAGGACTAAGAGCACGGGCAACAATCGTCTGCGCATGGTATGCTACCTCTCACTTCCTATAAAAACCTTCTGTTATATAAAAATGTTGAGAATTGGCCTGTAAAAATCAATCCTTATCTCGCCGGTATAATTGCCGAAAGGGGTGTTTTGAGGGATGGCCACGACGAAATACACTTTTTGTTCCTCGTCCTTCTCGATGATTGTGCTTGACGGAACGGCCTTCACCCATGGACTCATCTCGCCAGTGGGTGTGAACGTGACAACACTTCTGCATGAGGAGACCAGATTAACATCCCTTGTCCCTTCGTTGCCCGGGCTGACCGTGCCGAAGTACACTTTATCGGTGTCCAAGTTGATGCCGACGTAGTCGTCGACCTTGACATGCATCGCGATCGTTTCCGTCCTCACAGGCCTTGTGAGCATGATGCCTGCCATTACTATGATGATAAGCAGGATTACACAACTGATAAGGAGCCATGCATACTTCATTTTTTCTTCACAATCATCGTAACGATAATAATGGTGCTTGCAAGAAGCAACAAGACAAGCGCAACCAGTATTATTGTCGTGGGAGCGATGGATAGTTTTTCTTTCTCCTGCTCAGGAGCGATGACAAGAACGTTCATGACTTCAGAGAAGGTGTTGCTCTCACCGCTCTCCGCATCCTCAATAGTTATAGTGGCGGTGAAATTATGCGGTCCTGGCTGCAATGCTGCCGTATCAATATATGACTTTAAGATGCTTGTCTTGAATGGTTTGGTCAGCGCTCGAGGGGTTTCCACTGTTCCGGCACCAGGAACGGCTATCTGGCCGCTGAGGAAGACGTCACCATCCCAGTGGTTGGCAACAGAAATGTCAAAAGGGACGATGCCCTGCTTCGTGATATTCCTAGGATACCTCGTAATTTCGCCGTCCAAGTCGCCCAGGCGGAACGTCGTCTCCTGAGAACCGAATCTGTCACCATAGGACATATTAATGCTTGCATAGTAATCTTGAGCTGGCAAGGACGCTGTTGAGAGCGTAAACGATACTTCGTATTCTTCGCTCACTTCGATCGCGATATTGTTATAATTCAATGTTTCTAGCAATGTAGCTTGATTATCGAATAGGGTGATTTTTACGTCGATGTCGCTGAGGTTCTCATTGCCTCTGTTCTTGATGCTGAACGAGCCGGGCGCATCGTTGCCTTGATTGACGCTGCTGACGCTGAAACGGGTGATTTCAGCGTATCGTTCAGGGAAAGGGACGTCAACCACGACCCAGGGAACGACGCCGGTCCGAGCACTGATGCCTTTTCCTCCTGGAGCTTCCTCGACAAAATAAATCTCCAGAATGTTCCTGCCTGGTTTTTCAATGTCTTCAATGCTGTGGGGGAGCTCTATATGAACGATGAATTCTCCGAGCCCATGGGCTGGTACCGATACTTCTTGAGGAGACAGCGTGCAATACTCAGTAAGATCACGGTGTAGGCGGGCACCAACAACAATTTCATTATTTTGGTTATTTCTCACTTTAAATGAAAAGTCGTATTCAAAATCAGGTTGAAAATTGAGATCATACCGACCAGGACTGACACCTATGGCTACCACTTGAAAAGAACACAGAATAATGAAGAGGCAGAAGAAAAAGGAAAAGCGTCCCATAACACATCATTCATGCGTTCTTCGCCCAGAACGTCGTGTCAATATAGCTTGAAGCTGTTGTCGCATCTGATCCCAGCAATATCTCGACGTCGAACTGGATGCCATTGCCGCCTGGCGTCAGGTTTGTACAAGCTTGATACCAGCTTGCTGTACTGGTGAAGTTGGTGTATGATCCTATTTCCCCCGACTGGCAATCAGTGGCGACGTCGGTCGTCTTGTAAGCGATCCAAGACTTTGTACCTGCCCCTGTAGGCAGGAAGTTTCCTGAATGCACTTCTCCGACGTCAGAGACGTTGATGCTCACGTTGGCGTTCAAGTTGCCGTCATTGATGACGATGATATGATCACCGGCGCCTGTCATTACTGAGCAATTGCCTGCGCCGGTACCCTCGGAATCCAACACGATATCCTGACCTCCCACAGGGGTACACGTACCAAACGCAATCGTATTGTCTCCGCTGATAGAGATGGATAACGTGCTACCGACATTGACCGTGACGTTGCCGATGTCATAATCAGCGAACCCTGTAGGTCCGTATTTTACTTGTCCCAATCGATTTAGGCTAATGGTTGTCCCTGCAATGCTGACGACGATGGCCGCCACCAAGAACATTGCGAGCGTCTTGTTGGAAATATCCATGTGGCATTCCTCCGAGTTATATTATTTTGATGGTTACTTGTCCAGTCGCTCCTACGGGCGCTGGTGGTGGCGGGGCGACGTCGATAGAGACTCTTCCCGTCGTTTCCTGCTCCTCAGTCGTGGGTGCGCGCTCATTCTGCACTTTCACCGTCTCGCTGATGACCGTCCACGTCCCCAAGAGGGAGATGATAATGGTCAGTACGACGAGGACCAGCAACGTATTCTTTGATATGTCCTCTTCCATGCTGCACCACACACTATCTTTGTTGTTACTCTCTTGGGTACTGCTATAAATAGGTTTCGATTATTTCCGTCACAAGGTGTGTATCTCGTCTATCAGTTAATTTTATAAACGGCGTAGCAGTTCGACAGACCTGTTGCCTCTGTAGCTGAACTGGTTACGCTCGGTTCACACGCAACAAGGGTTTCCCTTCGGTCAAGCCCTTACAACGCAGAAAATGCAAACAACAAGCCTCTGTAGCTTAGCGGTAGAGCGTGCGGCTGTTAAACGGATGTTTCCGTAAAGAAACCGCAAGGTCCCCGGTTCGATCCCGGGCGGAGGCGTAAGCTGACGACCGGTTCCAAACGAAAGTGCGGATATCGGGCGGAGGCGTCAGCCGATGACCGGCCCCGAAGGCAACTGAGGACGTCGGGCGGAGGCGTATATTACCATGGGCCCGTAGCTTAGCCTGGTGGAGTGCCCGACTGATATGAGTCTTTCATCATATGAAAGATTTCAGATATCGGGTGGTCCCGAGAGGGGCTAGATACGCTCTGGTCCCCGGGAATTCAAATCTCGGCGGGCCCATTTTTTTCTTTTTATCTAAAAATTCCCTTTAGTTCTCTGAATGTTTTATCGTAAAATGTTTTAGAAAGTATTGCACAGAGTATTGCTTCTGCTCGACCAATGTGTTTTCGATTCAAGAAAATACAATGAAGATCGTTCCAACCATACTTAGCTCTCTTCGCCGTTGATAGATAAGGTTTGAAACCAAAGTATCTCATGAGGTCAAGAAAATTGCGCGCTAAATCTTCTGAAATGGTCTGGTATGAGAACTTATCTCCTAAGTGTCCATCAGAAAGCATCAATCCAAGAAAGAATCCTTCTAAAAACTCCTTTGAATATTCACTTACTGATTTCTTTAATTGAACAGTTTTTGTCTTGTAAGAGCCATAACTCAAATAATCACTAACAAAGTCGTAAATAAACTGCGAGTTAAAGATGACCCAACCGCTAAACTGTCCATGATCATGGACGAATCTGTTCTTTTTTCCAAACAGGTTGAGCAACAAATCTTGTGTAAAATCAATCAGTTCTTTATTACCGGAATGAAGACAGATCTTTATGACATATCCTTTGTCATAATATTGCGTTCCATCCCCTGCCTATAAGCCGCAGTATAATCCGATGAGTCGTTCATCGTTTGTTCGTAATTGTTTGACTCTGTTCTGTTCTTTAACTTTGATGCCTGCTTGCTGGAGGTATTTTTTGACAGTGTTTGTTGAGACGTGCTCTTGTTTGGCAATGGTTTGCATGGGCAAGCCTTGTTCGTATAATTTACAGAAAATCCGTTGTTCTTTCAGTGGTATTGTCATAACAAAAGAAGAAAAAAGGGTTTAATAACACTTACGCGCACACTTGGCCAGTGGTCATAATCCTCCCGGGCTCATATTGCTTTTCGTGTCATCCAAGGATTATTGTTTGATTGCTTTCAGGACGAAGAAGCAAGGGTATGTGTCCCCATTCACTTTTTCTGATGAGGGGAAATCTCCGTGTTCCGAAAAATGTGTTATTCTGTATTTTGAGAGGAATTCAGGATTGAGGTATTCGTTCATGGTGTGTGTTGGTTCATGTGCTGACACAGTTCCCCCGAAAAATACTGAGGTGACTATTTCTTGTGTGAAGTAGTCTTTGGGGTGTTTTTTCTTCTCGAGAAATTGTCTTAATGGATGGACTGCTAAGTATGCCATTGTGCCTCCTGGTTTGAGGACTCGATCCATTTCTGCCAAGACTTGAGGAACTTTGGTAGATGCTTGTAGGGCGTACTTACTCACCACAAGGTCGAATGTCTGATCTTCATAGGGTAGATGCTCCATATTGCCTGTGATGATGTTGGCTTGTGTATTATCACTGGCGAGACGCACCAATTCATTTGAAGCATCTATGCCATAGCAATGAGCTCCTTGCTGTTCAAATAGTTTGATATCGTATCCGTCTCCACAGCCCACGTCGAGAATAGTTTTTCCTTTCATAGCGATGTCAATTAACATGGTGTAGTATTCTTTTCGGCTGATTGCATTGTGCGTATCTGTTCCTTCAACAAAAGTTTTGGCAAATTTGTCGTATTGCTGTACAATATCTTCAATCATAACCACTAAATAGTGATAAATACATATATATTTATGTTGTAATAGTTTGTTACAGCAAATCAGAATATTTAAATACTTGACAGTTTCACGATGTAAGATGGATGACGTGGATCTCGAACGATTAGGCCTCAACAAGAACGAAGCAAAAGTATACTATGCCTTGTTAGCAAGAGGGCAAGCAACAGCGCAAGAACTCGTTAAAGCATTAGGCGTCTATAGAAATATTGTCTATGACAACCTTGAAAAACTTACAGAAAAAGGTTTGGTCTCCTTTGTTGTGGAGAAGAACAAGCGAAAATTCATTGCCGAGCAACCTTCGGCAATAGTAGAATTCTTAGAAGAGAAAGAACGAACACTGCACCAAGACATCGAGCGAGCAAAGAATATGCTTCCGCAAATAAGCAAACTCATCAACAGCCACCAATCCGCACATGAAGTAACAATATATAGAGGAGTATCTGGACTCAAGAATGTGCTGAATGAGGTGGTCAGAGCACAAAAATCATGGTGTATTGGTATCACCAATGAATCAGTCAAGATATTAGGAGAAACGTACTGGAAGAACTACAATCTCAAAAAGAAAGAATATGGAACAAAAGAATGGCTACTATGGAATGCGGATTTTGTGAATACAGTAATTTCAGACAATGAGCTGAGCAAACATCGCATCCTACCAAAAGAACTTGACCAAGTCACCGAGACCATTATGTATGCAGCTAAGGTGGCAATATTTGTCTTCTCAATAACACCAATAGTGATTGTCATAGAAAACAAGGAAGTATTCAACACCTTTAGAAAACACTTTGACTTCTTGTGGGGCTTGTCAAAACCAAGATGAGCACAATGATTCTTCTCCAGAGAATCCTCCCAGGCTCATATTACCTTTTCGTGTCATTTTAGTATTCGAGAATCATAGGTGACCACAAATCATTTTTTCTTCTTCTTTGTAGTCACCTGTTTGAGTGTCTTCTTGTATTGTTTTATCAGGAATTGCATTGTCGGTCGTAATTTGTCATTCTTCTGATATTCTTGCAAAGTATAGTAGTATTCTGCTCGGTCTTCTAAAAGAATGTTTATAGGCGGATAATCATACCTCAATAACACGAAGTTCAAGAGTAACCGTCCGACGCGACCATTGCCATCCTGAAAGGGGTGAATATCCTCAAATTGGTTGTGCACAATCCCTGCCAGAGCGAGCGGTTTGAACTTCTGCTTGTTCTTCTTATACCAGCTAACCAGTTCTTTGAGCTCTTTCTCCACATGCTCTGCTGGTGATCCTTGATGAATTATTTCGCCGCCTCGACCTCGAATAACAATTTCCACAGTACGCAACTTGCCAGCGAAAGTTTTTGATCCTGCAAAACAGAGCTTGTGCAGTTTCAAGATAAGACTCAAAGAAAAATCCTGCTTTGTCGAACGTATAAAAGCAATCGCTTTCGCAACGCCTTTCGTCTCTCGTTCATCATCATCCTTCACTTCTTTGCTCTTAAGGATGAGGGGGACTTCATCAGGCAAAACACTTGACCCTTCAATCGCATTCGTATTATAGACGAATGCTTCTGTGAATTGCTGCCATTGTCGCTCGCTGAAATGAAAGACTTCAATTTTTTCGTCAAATTTGTTGAGTGATTGGAGCTGCTTATCAGTCAGGGAGAAATCGAAAACGTCTGTCTTAAGCTCTTTTGCCTGTTCTTCAAGTATTTCTTTAGCTCGATTGGAAAGCTTTTCCAATTGTTTTTCAGAGAGATTCGTGCCGAGATAACGCCTGAGTTTGACAACCTTACCACCCTCATCCCTAAATGAGTGCACTAAATAGTATTTTATGCTTTTTCCAGATTTTCGCCTCTCAAGGAACATACAATACTATAAGGTGACCACATATTTAAATTTTTCTTATTTTGTGGTCACCCAGTATCCTCCCAGGCTCATAACCCGTCTCACTGGCCATTCCCTTGCCAAACCTATAAAAAAGACTTTTCTTTCTCAATGATGTATGAGTGAGCCGAAACTATATTTAATGAACAAAAAAAGAGTTTTTCTTTCACTTTTTGTTATTTAATCAAGTGCTCATGGAGCAGCAAGTGATGGAAAAGCATGGTCAATCGCCTATCATCTCGTTTCTTTGAGAGTTTTGTCAATCCCATGTATTCATCAAAACACCCCATCTTAATGACTAGTAATGGTATGGAGTATTTCAACAACACCCAGTTGAGCACCATCCTCGTCGTCCGACTATTACCATCGGAAAATGGGTGTATGTGCTGGAGCTCATTATGGACAAACCCTGCTTCCTTCAAGCATTGTTCTTTTGACGTTATTCGCTGCAATGCAGCGCAATAGCTTTCTACAAGAGAACGAACTTCAGATGGCTTTGCCGTCTTGAAAGAAGGATTGCCTTGTATCGTGTTGTGCGTCTTCTTGTACTTGCCAGCGTTGCGATGCAAGCTGAACAATACTGCCTTGTTGAGTTCGCAAAGATGGCTTGGTGTTATTTCTTCGTGCAAGTTTTCTAGAACGTAATGCATCGCCTCGTTGAGGTTCTTGATCATCTGCACATCTTTCTTTGGCTTGTCAGGATAGATGTCATTAACAAGCAACTCGCGCGTCTCTCCCGTGGTGACCGTGCTTCCTTCGAGCTGCGCAGAACCAGATAAGAAAGAGAACACCTCATCATCAAAAGGATTAATGTCGTGCGTTCGTAACTTCAAGACTTCATCAAAGAGAGGGATGTAAGGGGTTGAACGCAACGCAAAAGATGTGTTGCTGAGCGCAACAACTGTAGCAAACAATTGATGCCTGAGCACGAGGCCTTCACGAGGCCTTTTCTTGGTCAACAACAAGAATTGATTCTCTTCCAAATAACCCAGCAATTCAGTATTCCTCTTGTTGCCAATAAGCTTTTTCGGACGAAGGAGAGGCGCGTGCGCAAATACCTCTTTGATGATGACCGGCATGTTCTTCGAGAAAAAAACATTATAATCCAAACCATTCTTTAGACAGTATTTTATGATGCGAAGAGCATTCGTCGTCGCAGCCTTCTTCATAGGAACATAGGACTGCTGTTTCTTTTGCACCCATCCCTTTACCGCCAACTCATCCAGCTGCGCATACACCGGTTTCTTGAAAGGAAGATCCTTGGCTTTACAAGGAGCTCTCTCAATGATTTCCGCAAAAACATCATAGATGGTCGGCATGAGCGGACAAAAACATCTTGAGTATATAAAATTAACTATTTTAATAGAAAAATAGCAAAAAAAGTTAATTAAAAAGAATTTTTTCATCAAAGGTCTCCCGGGCTCATAACCCGTCTCACTGGCCATTCCCTTGCCAAACCTATAAAAAAGAGCTTGTGTTCTTCTGTGATATGCTTGGTGAACCAAAAAAAGGCGTTGTTGCTCCATTAGAACACTTTTCTGACCCAGTCATCTCCATCGCTCTAGACACGTTCAAGAAAGAACGACAACTCATTACGTTTGTCAATACGAAGCGAGGAGCTGAGTCGCAAGCAGAGAAAATAGCCGCAAAACTTGAAACGACCGAAGAATACTCATTACTGGCTGACAAAGCCTTGAAAGCCTTATCTTCACCTACCAAACAATGCAAGCGATTAGCTTTGTGTCTCAAAAAAGGTGTTGCTTTTCATCACGCTGGCTTGCATAGTAAGCAACGAGAACTCATCGAAGAAGGCTTCCGAGAAAAAAAGATTAAATCTATCTGCGCGACGCCGACTCTTGCATTTGGCCTAGATCTTCCAGCATTCAGAGTTATTGTCCGTGACTTGAAACGCTACGGCGGTCCTTGGGGAATGACCAGCATCCCTGTTCTTGAGTACGAGCAGATGTGCGGACGCTGCGGACGCCCAGGCAAGGATCCTTGGGGAGAAGCGATCTGCATTGCAAAGAACGACCGAGAAGCGAAACAGATCACCGAATTCTATCTCAAAGGAGAGCCTGAAGAGATTTATTCAAAACTAGCAGTCGAACCAGTCTTACGCACCTATATATTATCATTAGTCGCTTCAGAGTTCGTCATTGATAAGCAATCATTGTTTGATTTCTTTGGCAAAACGTTCTACGCCGCTCAATATGGTGATACTGACAAGCTCCGCCGCATCCTGGAGAGCATGATTATCAAGTTGCAGGAGTGGGAATTCCTCAAGCCTACACACAACAAGGACGACTTCACGAGCGCCGCTGACATGGACCATGATGAAGCACTTGAGGCAACACCGATCGGCAAAAGAGTGTCAGAATTGTATTTGGACCCGTACACCGCGCATCACTTGCTCAAAGGATTGCATCGGAGCACGGCGAAAGCGAAGAGCGTGTTCGCGCTCACCCATCTCTGCAGTTCTTGTTTAGAATTACGACCTTATGTCAAGGTGCGTCAGGCTGAATTTGAAAAAATCGAAGAGAAGATGGCCTTGGAAGAGCCACGATTATTGCACGTGGCGCCTACTCATTATAGCGATGAGTTCGACACCTACCTGGACACGGTCAAGACGGCCATGCTGTTCGAGGCATGGATGGAAGAGGCAGACGAAGAAACATTGTTGGAAGGGTTCAATGTACGACCGGGCGAACTGCACGCGAAACTAGAACGCATGGACTGGTTGGTGTACGCTGCCAGTGAGCTCGCAAAGCTCACCTCCTTCCATGAGCAACGAAAATCATTGCTGCAGCTCAAAGTCCGATTGAAGCACGGCGCGAAAAAAGAACTCCTGCCACTCCTCAAACTCAGGGCTGTCGGCAGGGTCAGGGCGAGAAAGCTCTACCGAAACAACATCAAGGACGTTGCAGGAATACAACGAGCAGACATCACCCTGCTAGCCCAACTCCTGGGCAAGGCCATCGCGTTCAAGCTCAAGGAACAAGTCGGCCAGAGGCTCAGTCCAGAACAGGTGCAGGTCAAGCCGGGAAAGCGCAAAGGGCAGAAGAGCGTTGTCGACTGGGAAGAACAAGATATTTAAAGGAACACCTTTCTTGAGATGCCCATGCTCAACTACGGCATCATCGGGAACTGCAAGACCAACGCCTTGGTCAACAAGCGCGCGGGCATCGAGTGGTTCTGCTACCCGGACCACAACAGCCCCTCGGTCTTCGCAAAAATCCTGGACAAGAAACAGGGCGGCAGCTTCGAACTGGCACCGAAAGGATCATACAAGGTCAAGCAGCGCTACCACGAGCAGACGAACATCCTCGAAACGACGTTCACGAGCAACAGCGCCAAGTTCGTGGTGTACGACTTCTTCCCGCGCTACCGCAAGCTCCTACCGAAAAAGAAGCGGAAGCTGTTCAAGCAGAACAACCTGGTCAGGGTCATCAAGCCCCTCAGGGGTAAGCCGTTCGTCAAGGTCAAGTACGAACCCAGGCTGAACTACGCGAAAGGGGAGAACCGGCACCGCGTCGTCAAAGGGAAGCTGGCCACCAGGAACAAGCACCGAAAGCTCACCATGGTCAGCAACGTCGACTACGATTTCATCATCAACCAGCTCTACTTCAAGGTGGACTGCACCAAGTACTTCGTCATCGGCGACCCCAAGGACGCGGCGAACTTCAACGCGACGAAGATGCTCCGGTTGCTGAACGCGACGAGGAGCTACTGGAAGAAGTGGGTGAGCACCCTAGTGTTACCGGAAGAGAACAAGCAAGCCATCATCCGATCGGCGCTGACGCTCAAGCTGCTCACCTACTCCGAGACCGGGGCGATAATCGCAGCGGCCACCACATCGATACCGGAAGAACTCGGCACCGAACGGACATGGGACTACCGGTTCTGCTGGGTACGAGACGCCGTCTTCACCGTGGACGCGTTCAAAAAGATCGGCCGCGACCACGAGGCGAAGAAGCTCATGGAGTTCATGTTCGAGAACAGCATGAAGCAGAGCAAGCCGTTGCAGCTCATGTACGGCATCAACGGCGAGATCAAGCTCACCGAGAAGAAGCTGGAGTACCTCGCAGGGTTCAAGGACAGCAGGCCTGTCAGGGTGGGCAACGCCGCCTACGCGCAGAAGCAGAACGACATCTACGGCAGCCTCATCGACCTATTATACCTGTACTACGTGTTCTACGAGTACGAGAAGAAGATGACCAAGAAGTACTGGAACTTCGTCAACTACCTCGTGAAAGAGATAGAGAAGCACTGGCGCGAGAAGGACCACGGCATCTGGGAGTTCAGGAAGCAGATGCAGCACTTCACGTACAGCAAGCTGATGTGCTTCGTCGGCGTCGACCGCGCCCTCCGCATCGCGCAGCACTTCGAGAAGCACAAGAAGGCCGAGGAGTGGGCGCAGCTCCGCGACACGATACGAGAAGACCTCCTGAAGAAGGCATGGAACGAGAAGCGACGGGCGTTCACCATGCACTACGGCAGCGACGAACCGGACGCCGCCGCGCTGAAGATGAGCTATCACAACTTCCTCGAGCACGACGACCCGAGACTAGTGAACACGATCAAGACCATCCACGAGGAGCTGACCACGAGGGGACTGGTGCAGCGCTACAAGGTACAAGACGACTTCGGCACGTCAGCCTCTGCGTTCACCATCTGCAGCTTCTGGCTCATGGACGCGCTGTTCAAGATAGGGGAGGAGCAGGAAGCGAGGAAGATGTACAAGCGGCTGCGGCGATGCGCGAACCCCCTCGGCCTGTACTCGGAAGACCTCGACCTGAAGACCAACAGGCTCATCGGCAACTTCCCCCAGGCCTACACACACATCGCCATGATCAACACGTCCCTGCTGCAGAGCGAGTGGCAGACGCACCGAAAGAAGATCCTGCGGGAAGGCAAGCCGTACCGCTTAGCATAGGTTCTTCGGCGGCACCCACAACCCGAGCCGCTGCACGCAGAACGGGTCGTGCAGCTTGGTCAGGCTCCCGGACGTGTGCATCTCGAACACCGCCTTGGCGATGAAGCGGCTCGTGTCCAGCTCCACATACCACGGCTTGCCCAACACCTCCTTATGATGGGGGATGGCATCCGTGCCTACCAACAATTGGAACGGGTTCTTCTTGTCCTCATAGAGCTTGTCGAACAGCTCGACGGCATCGCCGGTCAGCAGTGGATGGCTGCACACCGCGACCACCCTCTTCGTGCCTTTCTCCGCCAACCGCTCGATGACCTTTGCCACGGAACGGCCGGAACTGACGAGGTCGTCCACGACGACCACCTCTTCCTTGCCAGGCAGGCCGAGAATCCTCGTCTCGTCGACGGTGTGCTTGCGCTCATAGCTGCGGCGCTTGTACGCCATGAGCATGGGCTTCTCCAAGTGGCGGGCGTAGAACTGGGTCCGCTTAGCAGCGCCGGTGTCGGGCGCTCCCATCTTCGCGCCCTCGCTGATCCGGCCTTGCAAGAAGTGGATCATCAAAGGGGAGGCGTGCAAGTGCTCCACGCGTACCTTCGTCGGGTCGAAGAATCCGAGTATCTGGTCTGCGTGCAAGTCCATGGTGACGACGTTGTCCATGCCCGCCATGGTGACGAGGTTGGCCAGCAGGGATGCGGGCACGCCGTCCTTTGCGTGCTGCTTGTCGCCCCTGCCGTACGGGAAGTACAACGAGATGAGCGTGACGGAGCGGGCCTTGGCCCGGCGCAACGAGTCCAAGAACAGGAACGTTTCCAGCAAGTGCTGGCTGATCGTCAGGTCGTCGGTCGTGTTGTACGGGCACTGCACCAGGAAGACGTCCTTGTCACGCACGTTCTCGTACTTGTCGAGCTGGACGTTCATCTCGTCATCCAGGAAGTGTACGACCGTCGCTTTCCCCAGGCCGATGTCTTGCTCGCGGAGGTTCTCGTAGAACTCTAGCTCCCGCCGCTCCTGCAAGGTGAGGGAGTCTTTGCGCAGGAGCTCCTTGCCGCGTTCCTTGACGAGGTCTCGGAGGTGAAAGACGAGTTTCTGCGCGTATGCTTCTCCTCCTCGGCACGCGAAGATGTGGAATTCCCCCCTGAGCATGGGAGGAGCGAATGGGCGATGGCTTATAAAAATTATGCTTCTGCCAGGAAGACGTGCTTGCTGTCGACCACGACGTGAACGTCCTGCCCGTTCTTCAGCGACGGCAATGATGGTTCGTGGTTGCGCACGACTACTGATTGGAACGTCTTGGGATGGATGACTTCTACGGATGGGTGCGTGATTGTGACGGTCGTCTTGTGCTTCTCCAGCTTTTTCTGCTCGTCACCCGCCGAGAAGATGATCTTCTTGCTCGTGGACAGGTCGCGGCCTGTGCAGCGCTTGCCTACACCCGTCACCGCGACGACCTTCTTGTCGACCACCAGCACGTCGCCGACCGTGAAGTGCGCGAACGCCACGACGACGTTGAGCCGATAGACGTTTTTCGAGGTCTGCTTGTTGCGGCTGAACAACTGCTCGGAGGTCTTCATCGTGCCGCCGTACTTCCTGACCAGCTTGTCTGCCAGTTGCCGAGCAGCGGCTTTGTGCGTCACGTACAGGTCGGGGCCTCTCGGCGTTTCCTCCACCTTGTTGATAGAGACGCCTTTGGCTGCGAGTGGCTGCATGGCTTCCTCGATGAAGCCCAGCGCTCCCGCTGGCGGGTCGCGCAATTGCAGCTTCGCCGTGTAGTAGTGCGTCCCTTTCCTCGCGCACTTGTCGCATCGCTGCTGCTTCACGGTGAAGGTAAGCGGGTAGTCCTCTCCTTCGTACGTCGCGACGGCTTCCCCCTCGGTCTTTTGCCCTCTCTTTTCAGGGAGGGGGAGTGAGACGATGTTGACCGTCGCTTTCTGCTTGATGTGCTCCTTGATGAGCTTGGCAGCCGATGCTTCCATGCTCTTCGGCGTCATCCACCGGTTATGGGCGAACAGCGCGCCGCACCCGCACACGCGGATGTCGAACGGCTTGACCTCTAGCCGCACCGGGCGGTGCTCGTCGCAGAACGTCTGGTGATGGGGGATGCGCTTCCCGCATTTCGGGCAGAATGGCATGGGAAGAGAAAAAGCGCAAACCTTTATAAAACCATGCTGTTTTAGCCCCCGTATGCCGAGGAAACGCAAGCAGCCGACGACGTGGTATGGCAAAACATGGCGCTTCATCTGGTACGACGACTCATTATTGAGCTGGATCGTCAATATCGTGCTGGCGTTCCTGGTCATCAAGTTCATCGTCTATCCCGTGCTCGGGGCGGTGCTGGGCACCAGCCTGCCGGTCGTCGCCGTCGTCAGCGAGAGCATGGACCACGACTACACGAGGGACGCGTGCAGCGAGACCTACAAGTTGTGCGGTGATCTGTCCTCGATGAGGAAGCACGCCGATTTCAAGGAGTACTGGCGGCAGTGCGGTGGGTGGTACGAAGATAGAGGTATTACTGCGCAGGCGTTCCGTGACTACCCTTTGTCGAATGGCTTTTCCAAGGGTGACATCATCATCCTAACCGGTGCTGACCCCGCGGGCATCAGGCGGGGCGACGTCATCGTGTTCCAGTCGCGGAAGCCGTATCCCATCATCCACCGTGTCATCGACAAGGAGCTGACCGCTGATGGCTACCTGTTCGCGACCAAGGGCGACCATAACGCGTTGCAGATCACCACCGCGTTCGACCCGTTGCTGGACGAGGCGGGCGTGTCGGAGGACGCAGTCATGGGCGTCGCTCGCTTCAGGGTCCCGTGGCTGGGCTGGGTCAAGGTCGGCTTGGTCGAGTTGTTGCAAGGGAATAATTGCTGAAAGAACTGCTATTTCTTCACGTACACGGTGCTGGTCGGGAACGCCATCTCGATCTTCGCTTTGTTGAACGCCTTGACGATGGCTAGGTTGATGCTCTGCTGCGTGTCCATGTACTTGTTGTAATCACTGCTTTCTAAATAATACACGACCTCGAACCCTAGACTGGAATCACCGAATGACTTGAAATGGGCGCGGTCGAACGCCGCTAGCTCCTCTTTCTTGATGATATCTTGAACCATTTTAGGAATCTTCTCCAGTTTAGTCGCGGGTGTATCATACGTGACGCCGAAGGCGAACACGATGCGGCGCTTCTGCATCTGCTTGTAGTTGTTGACCCTTGTCGTCGTCAGTTCTTGGTTGGAGACGACCAGCTCCTGTCCTTGCAGGGTCTTGATACGGGTTGACTTGATGCCGATCTTCTTGATCGTGCCCATGTCATTGCCGATGATGATGAAGTCGCCGACCTCGAAAGGCTTATCGAAGTAGATGGTGATGGAAGCGAACAGGTCTGTCAGGACGTTCTGCAACGCGAACGCGATGGCGATGCCACCGATGCCAACGCCCGCCAATAGCGCGGTGACGTTCACTCCGAGGTTGTCCAGAATGAGCAGGACGACGATGATCCACAGCGCTGCCTGCACGAATTTTCTCAGGAAGTTCACAATCGGGCTGTGCTTGAACGACCCATCCTTACCTTTATTCTTGTCCCATTTCTCCGCGAAGAATCCTATGAGCCGGTGCACGATCTTCGCGGCGTAGAACGTGGTGGCGATGATCAGTAAGAAGTACAAGCCCTTGTCGATGATGGTGTGTATGTCAATGAAGCGGATAGCGACGTACAATGCGAGGATGACGTAGAACGGCCACCCGATGCTGTCCTTGGCCTCGATGACCACGTCATCAATATCTGTCTTCGTCCTCTTCGCAATGCGCTTTAATCGTCGGATGACGACGAACTTGAAGAACCTGAGGATGAGGATGCCTGCGATGAGCACGCCGAGCGCTACCAAGTACTCCTCGACCGTGTTCCCCCAAAAGCTTTCTGCCAGTAACCTCGTGAAGTCCACCATGGTGCATCATGGAACATCTCTTGCTTATATACTTTGTTCTTGCTTGCGTTCGTCTATGGACGCGACGGCCCGCGACGATAGGTTTAAATATGAGCCTCCTTCAATCCACGTCCTGAAAAAATGGTATTGGTCACGAAGATGCAGATGCGTGGGTTCAAGAGCTTCGCGCACAAGACCGAGGTGGTGTTCGGCGAGCACTTCAACTGTGTCCTCGGACCCAATGGGAGTGGCAAGAGCAATGTCATCGACGCGCTGTGCTTCGTTCTTGGCAAGGCAAGTGTGAAAGGGCTCAGGGCGGAAAAGAGCGCTAACCTCATCTATAACGGCGGGAAGAGCAAGAAGCCTGCCAAGCAGGGTGAGGTGAGCATCTATTTCTCCAATCCCAAGGACGCCTTTGGTATCGGCGGCGACGAGGTCAAGGTTACGCGGGTCATCAAGCAGTCAGGCCAGGGGGTCTACAAGATCAATGACAAGACCATGACGCGGCAGCAAGTCTTGGAATTACTCTCCAGGGCGCGGATCAATCCTGACGGCTACAACATCATCCTCCAGGGAGACATCATCAACCTGGTCGAGATGAGCACGAACGAGCGGCGGAAGATTGTTGAAGAAATCGCTGGTATCAGCGTCTATGAGGAGAAGAAGGAGAAGGCCCTGCGCGAGCTGGCGCGCGTGGAGGAACGGCTGAACGAGGCGGACATCATCCTCGCCGAGCGGCACACCTACCTTAAGGAGCTCAAGACGGAGCGAGACCAGGCGCAGAAGTTCAAGGACCTGGATGACAAGATCAAGCAGAACAAGGCCACGGCGCTCCACCTCCAGGTGCAGGAGAAGCGGAAGCTGTCGGACAAGCAGCAGGCGCTCATCGACGACGCGAAGCAGCAGGTGGAGAAGCACCGGGCCGCCATCGATAAGCTCAGGAAGCACATCGACGAGAAGAAGGAGGAGATCGAGCGTATCAACAAGGAGGTCGAGGAGAAGGGCGAGAAGGAGCAGGTGGCGCTGCACAAGGAGGTCGAGGCGTTGCGCGTCGACACGGCCCTGAACAAGCAGCGGATCCAGATCCTCGGCGCGGAGCTGGAGAAGCTGTCGCAGCGGCGGGCGGAGCTGGACAAGGGGTTCGCAGAGCTCAACAGCAAGACCAAGCGTTTGCAGCGGACCAAGAAGGACCTCGAGCAGCAGATCAGCAAGAAGGAGAAAGAGGTCGCGCAGCTGGACAAGCGGTTGGAGCAGTTCAAGCGGAAGAACAACATGGAAGACGCCGCCGGCTTGAACAAGCGTACGGACGAGATCGATAAGGAGGCTGATGCGTTCGCTGAGAAGTTGAACAAGCTTCGGGAAGAACAGCAACAGTTGTTGCGGGAGAAGGACAAGCACGAGCTGACCTTGCAGGGCATTGATGAGAAGATCGAGAAAGTCCTTGGCTTGAAGAAGGAGCACAAGGGCCAGTTGGACGAGCTCAAGAAGAAGAAGGAGTCGTTCAAGCAGGCGACCGTGGAGTTGTCCAAGTGCCTGAACGAGGACACCTCTTTGGCAACGCAGCTCGCGAACGCGCGTACCAAACTGCTCTCGCGGCAGGAGGAGCATTCGAAGCTGCAGGGGCAGCAGTCGCGGGTGCGGGAGAGCCTCGGCCGCGGCGACGCCATCAATGCTATTATGGACCTGAAGAAGAAGGGCGTGCACGGCTTGGTCTCCGAGCTGGCCCAGGTCGACAAGCAGTACGCCGTGGCGGTCAGCACCGCCGCTGGCGGCAGGATCAAGAGTATCGTCACGGAGGACGACCGGGTGGCTGAGGAGTGCATCGACCATCTGAAGAAGCGCAAGCTGGGAGTGGCGACGTTTCTGCCCATGAACAAGCTGCGGCCGCCGGTCATCGACGCGGCTGCGCGGCAGACGAAGAGCAAGGGTGTCCATGGGTTGGCTGTTGACTTGTTGAGTTATGACAAGAAGTATGAGAAGGTGTTCCAGTACGTGTTCGGCAGCACTTTGGTCGTGGACGACCTCTCCGTCGCGCGCAGGATTGGTGTCGGCAAGCTCCGCATGGTCACGTTGTCGGGTGATGTCACTGAGTTGAGCGGCGCCATGCAGGGCGGTCACCGGCAGCGGGACAAGGGTGGATTCCAGGAGAAGGAGTTGTCGGCCCAGCTGGGGCGGCTGGAGAGCGAGATAGTGGACTTGGAGGGCATGATTGCGACGCTGGCGCAGCGCAAGCAGGACAACGAGGAGGCTATCCAGCGGCTGCGCGAGCACAAGGCGACGTTGGAGGGTGAGGTCATCAAGCTTGAGAAGAGCCTGCACCTTGATTCGGCCGATGTCGGCGTGAACAAGGAGGAGAAGAAGAAGCTGCAGGCGGAGCTGAAGGAGCTTGACAAACGGTACGATGATGTCGTCGGCGACATCGCTGCGGAGAACAAGGGGTTGGCGTCGTTGAAGGCCGAGAAGCAGAAGCTGCGCGACCAGATTAACGCGTTGCAGAGTCCGGCGTTGCTGGCGGAGCTGAACAGCTTCGAGCAGAAGAAGGAGGAGCTGAAGGATCACATCAACCAGTTACGGCTGGAGCTCAAGGCGAACGAGGCAGAGGTGGCGAACATCTTGGGCCCTGAGGGGGAGAACATCCAACGCATCCTGAAGCAGCATGAGAAGGAGGCTGCTGATTTCACCGAGGAGAAGCAAGGGTTGGAGAAGAAGGTCAAGGGGCAGGAGAAGGAGTTGGTTGAGCGGGAAGCCGCGGAGAAGGAGTTCTACGACCAGTTTAAGGAGTTGTTCAACAAGCGATCGGCGCTGACGGATGAGGCGAACAAGGCGGAGAACGATATCATGGCTAAGAACGAGCAGGTACGGTCGCAAGAGGCGCGCATGAACACGGCGAGCCTGGAGCAGGCGAAGTACAAGGCTGAGCTCGCCGGCCTGGAAGAGGAGTTCAAGCAGTACGAGGGAGTTCCGTTGTTCGAGGACAAGCCCTTGACGAAGATTCAGCAGGAGATTGCGCAGTTTGAGAAGATGGTCGAGGACATCGGCGCGGTGAACATGAAGGCGCTGGAGATCTATGAACGCGTGGAGTCGGAGTATCACAAGCTGCAGGAGAAGAAGGGCAGCCTCGGCGAGGAGCGGGAGAACGTGCTCCTCATGATCAACGAGGTGGACGCGAAGAAGAAGGAATTGTTCATGCGCACCTATAACGTGGTCAATGATAACTTCAAGCGGTTGTTCGGCATGCTCAGCACCAAGGGCGAGGCGACGCTGGAATTGGACGACCCGAAGGAGGTGTTCGACGGCGGCCTGTCATTGATGGTGCGCATCACGGGCAAGAAGTTTATGGATGTCAGGTCGTTGTCGGGCGGCGAGAAGACGCTGACCGCTTTAGCATTCATTTTTGCGGTGCAGGAGCACGAGCCGGCGCCGTTCTACATCTTGGATGAGGTCGACGCGGCGTTGGACAAAAAGAACTCGGAGCGGTTAGCGAAGCTGTTGCAGAACTATGCGAAGAAGGCACAGTATATTATCATCTCGCACAATGATGGTGTCATCACCGAAGCGGATAACTTGTACGGCATTTCCATGAACGAGCATGGCATGAGCAAGCTCACGT
>WJKR01000009.1 GCA_014729015.1 Candidatus Woesearchaeota archaeon
ACTTTGATTTGCGGGTGTACGGCCGCTCGAGACGCCGCCAAGCCACCGCCCGGATGAGTTTGGCCATACCGCCGAGAAACAAGCGGCCCTTTTTAAACCTTTTCCTGGGCCAAGAACGCGGCCCCCAACGACCCGGACCCGTCCCCGAGCTTGTTCCTGACCACCCTGCACGAGCCCCGCAACTCCGCGTTCAGCGCCTGCAAAATAGGCGCGTTGGACACCCCGCCGCCGACCACGATGATCTCAGGGTCATACGCTCTGACGATGATGTCCAGCAACCAGGCCAAGGCGTCGACCGTCTCCCGCACCGTCTTCGCAGCGACCAACGTCTTCTTGTCAAAGACACGTTCTACCTGCGACTGATCGCCGCCATGACGATAATATCGCCGGAGGATGCCCGGACCGGCAGCGTAGTCCTCGACCTCCACGCCCTGGTACCGGACGTGCCCGATGTCACCGGCCCCGCCGCGTCCCTTGTACACCTTCCCGTCGATGACGACGCCCATACCGATGCCGGTGCCGATGATGAGCCCGATGACGTGCTCGCACCCCTCGCCGGCGCCTGCCCGCTGCTCCGCCAACGCGAAGCAGTTCGCATCGTTCTCCACGACACAGGGATGCTTGACGTGCTTGCGCAACAACTCCTCCAACGGCTCCCCCTCAAAACCGGGCAGGTGCGGGCAGCTCCGCAACAACCCCGCATCGTCGAGGTAGCCAGGGAAGCTGATGCCCACCTTCAACGCCCGCCTCCTGGTCAGCTTCGTGATGAGCGCCTCGATGCGCCCCAGCACGGCCTCGACGCCGTCAGAAGCAGCGGTAGGGATACGCCTGCGCTTATGCACCACGCCTTCCGCATCGATGAGCACGCCCTCTATCTTCGTACCACCGACATCGATGCCAACGCAGTACTCACCCCCCATACCAGCAGAAGAGAACCCCTCCTATATAAACTTGGCGTTCAGATCAGGAACGGCCCCATGTCCCGCTTGAACCGCTCGATCAGCTTCACCGGCGTCGGGTCAGTCTCGTACCGCAACGCCAAGAAGTAGCTGGTCATGTCCCCGAGATGGATGGTCGTGAACATCTGCTTCAGCATGGTGCCTTTGACCGCTATTTCGGTCACAGCGACACCCTTGTGCTGCAACAACTCCTTAGTCAGCCCGATCCGCTTGATCACCCGGCGGTGCTCGCGATCAGTGGAAAGCATGACCGCATAGTACGACCCGATCCTGTTGGTGTACGCCAACATCTCATTATGGTTGAACTCCGGCAACGCGTGGCAGAACGCCGGCGCCTTCGCGTTCTCGTTCACCTGGGTCTTCCAACGATACGCCACGGGGTAGAACGAGTTGTCCGCGAGTATCAACGGAATCTTCTCATAGCACTTCGCCGAGAGCTCGATAGCCTTCTCCCGGATGTCCTGCTGCTTGAGCGTGTCGACGAGCCCATTGACCTCCTGCTCATAGCTGCGGACGACGCCGGAGTTCTCCATCACGCGCAGAATGGGAAAGAACAAGTACGCGATGGCCATGCGCGGCTGCAACCCCTTCGGGAGCTTAATGATGGCGTGCTTGTTGAGCTTCGCCAACTCCTCCATCTTCCCCCCGCTAGACACGAGCAACGCCTGGCACCCCTTCCTGATACCAGTCTTGTACATGGACAACGTCTCCTCCGTGTTGCCGGAATAGGAGATGGCGATGAGCAGCGTGTTATCATCAATCCCGGTCGGCGTCTGGTAATTCTTGACCGTGTCCACCGCCACGGGACAGGTAGGCTCGGCCTCGAACAGCTCTTTCAACAAGTCCCCGGCGATGCCCGAGCCGCCCATGCCCGCAACCAAGACGCGTTGGAACGGCCGATCAGGCTTGATGCCGAGCCCGAGCTTGTACGCCTCCCTGATATGCTCGTGCATAGAACTGATAATCTTGTACGCGTCTTCCTTGTCATACCTGAAGTAATCATCAGGAAAGACCTTCCTCTTCTTCTTGGCGTCCTTCGTTTCTCTTCCCGATTTGTCACCCACGACGAGCCACCTCGTTGAGGAAAGAAGACTGGTTGCTTAAATAATTTATTCTTTCACCGCACATATTTAAAGGAACGCTTGTTCGCTCCCCCTGACCATGGCGAACGTGTCCCTCCAAACCTATGGCTGCTCCCTGAACCAATCAGACTCAGAAGTCATGGCCGGCATCCTGGTAGCGCGCGGCCACGAACTCGTTCATGAAGAACGCGCGGACATCCTCGTCATCAACTCATGCACGGTCAAGAGCAACCCGGAACAACGGCTCTTCCACCAGCTACGGACAAGGACCAAGCCGGTCGTCGTCGCCGGCTGCGCGCCCCAAGCAGACCCGCACAACGAGCACTTTGCCAACGTCAGCGTCATCTGCCCGAAAGCGCTGTCACGGATAGCCGACGCGGTCGAGCAAACGCTCCAAGGAAGAAAAGTCACCATCCTCGACGACGTGGACGGGGATAGGAACGCCTTGCCGTGCATTCCCTCCAGGAAACACGTCGCCATCATCCCGACCAACGCCGGCTGCCTGAACCATTGCAGCTATTGCAAGACCAAACACGCGCGCGGCCACCTGCAGAGCTACCCGCCAGGAAGCATCGAGAAACAGTTCCGCGCAGCGGTGAACAACGGTGCGAAAGAAGTCTGGCTCACCAGCCAAGACACCGCGGCCTACGGCCTGGACATCAACACCGACATCACCGCCTTGCTCGAGCGGCTGTTGCGCAAACCAGGCGACTACAGGATACGCCTCGGCATGGCCAACCCGCAACACCTCGCGCCCCGCATCGACAGGCTCATCAGCGTCCTGCGACACCCGAACATGTTCAAGTTCCTCCACCTACCCGTCCAATCAGGGTCAGACGACGTCCTCAAAAACATGCGGCGAGGGTACACCACCACGGCGTTCAAGGAGCTCGTCAGGCGCATCACCAGAGCGATCCCCAACATCACCATCGCCACGGACATCATTGTCGGCTTCCCCACCGAGACGGAAGCGGACTTCCACGCCACGGAAGGACTCATCCACGAGCTCAAGATACCCATCATCAACCTCTCTAAGTTCTCCCCGCGGCCGGGCACTGCCGCAGCGAACATGAAACCCTTATCAACAAAGGTGGTCAAGCAGCGATCTACCCGCCTCAAAGCCCTATGCGTCCGCGTCGCCGCCCAGCACCGCCAACAATATGTCGGCCGAGAGCTCTCCGTCCTCATCGACGAACACGGCAAGCACGACACCCTGATAGGCAAGGCGGACAACTACCTCCAAGTCATCCTTCCCCGCACTGCAGGAACCATGGGCGACCGCGTCATCGTCACCCCCTCACGAGCAGGAATCTTCGACGTACGAGCAGTATAGCCTCCTTGCCACGCAAACCAAACCTTTTTAAACACTTCTTGCTTCCCCCGACCGCAACAGAGACGAAAAGAGCGTGCGATCGGCGCAACACCATTTTCTCCCGAGAAGCATGTGTTGTGCGCGACGCGCAAAGAACGAGCAACAAGAAAATGGCACGGCAAACCACGAAACCATTGCTGCCGACCCTCAAGGAAAAGAAGCGATACCTCACGTACCAGCTCCACGGCGAAGGACTCCCCGCCAACGCGGGAAGCCTCCTCATCCCCGAGCTCCGAAGCATTCTCGGCGTGTTCGACGCGGCGGCAGCAGGACTGCTCAACATCACGTACGACCAGCAGACAGGCAGAGGGGTCATCCGGACCACGCTCGCAAAGGCACGCCAAGCACGCGCCGCCATGCTGCTCACCACGAGCCTCAGCAAGCACCGCGTCATGATACACCCGATCACCACGTCAGGCATACTCAACAAGGCGAAACAAGCAATGTGAGGGGAATAACCAAATGCAACCACTACAACACCAAATGATGGGGTACGACCGCGCCATCACTATGTTCAGCCCGGACGGACGGCTCCTCCAAGTGGAATACGCGAAGAAGACCGTCAGGCTAGGCAACACCGCGATAGGCATGGTCTGCGCCGACGGCGTCTTGCTCGTGACCGACAAGCGCATCATCGACAAGCTCGTCGTGCCGGAAGCCATCGAAAAAGTCTTCCAGGTCGACGACCACGTCATGGCCACCGCGGCGGGCATCATCTCAGATGCGCGCGTGCTCATCGAACGAAGCCAGGTCAAAGCGCAGCAGCACAAGGTCACGTACAACGCGCCCATCGACGTGCTGAGCGTCGTCAAGGACGTGTGCAACCTCAAGCAGCTGACCACGCAGAGCGGCGGCTTCCGACCGTTCGGCGTCTCACTCCTCATCGCTGGCAAGGACGAGGAAGGTCTCAAGCTCTTCGAGACCGATCCGACCGGCATCTTCTACCAGTACAAGGCGACAGCGATTGGCGAGGGAGAGCAGGACGTGGAAGAAGTCCTGCACAAGGAATACAAGGACGCCATGACCATCGACGACGGCCTCAAGCTCGCCGTCAAAGCATTGAAGAAGGTCCTGAACGACGGCTTCAACGCGGAAAGGATAGAGGCGGCGGTCATCCGTGACAAGGACGGCAAGATGGAGAAGCTCGGGAAAGCGAGGATTGCCAAGTACCTCAAATAACGATGAGACCGACCAAGACCTTTGACCAGGAACGAGCACAGTTCAACCTCGCCCGGTTGAGAAGAGCGGGCGGCAACTACGAGGTCGTCATCGACCCGGACAAGGCCATCGCGTACCGCGAAGGGCGGTCGGTCGACCTCGACGAGGTGCTGCAAGCCCAGCAAGTGTTCTTCGACGCGAAGAAAGGGGAGCACGCTTCCGAGGACCGGATGCAAGAGGTGTTCGGCACCGTTGAGCCGCTCGTCGTGGCAAAGACCATCCTCGAGAAGGGAGAGATACAGCTGACCGCGGAGCACCGAGCGAAAGTGCGCGAGGAGAAGCTGAAACGGGTCGTCCAACTCATCGCGAAGAACGCGTGCGACCCGAAGAGCAAGCTACCGCACCCCCCGACACGCATCAGGAACGCGATGGACGAAGCCAAGGTGCGCATCGACGAGTTCAAGAAACCAGAGGACCAGGTTAACGATATCATCAAGGCGTTGCGGCCGATACTCCCGATTAGCGTGGAGTCACGACGGGTCGCCGTGCACGTCCCCGCGACGCACGCAGGAAGGATGTACGGCGCGCTGCAATCATTCGGCACCATCACGCAAGAAGCGTGGCAGAACGACGGTTCCTGGAAAGGGACCTTGGAGCTGCCAGCAGGCATGGTGCAGGAACTCATCGATAAGGTCAACAGCATGACCCACGGCGCCGCAACGATTGACATGGTCAAGTAAACAACTACAGGTGAAAACAACTATGGATTTACGAGTACAAGACAAAGAAGTCGTCGTCCCGGGACAGGTCGTCGCGACCGGCATGGAATACCTGCCGGCGGACGGCGCCTACCGATTGGATGACGAGATAAGGGCCAACAGACTAGGCCTGATCAAAATCGAAGGAAAAGTCATCAAGAGCATTCCTTTGACCGGCGTGTACCTGCCGCAAAAGAACGACGTAGTCGTCGGCCGCGTCATCGACATACTGATGAGCGGCTGGCGGCTGGACATCAACAGCCCGTACAGCGCCGTGCTCCCGATCAAGGACGCGACGTTCGACTTCATCGCGAAAGGCGCAGACCTGACCAAGTACTTCGACCTCGACGATTACGTTGTGGCGAAGATCATACAGGTCACCAGCCAGAACCTGGTGGACGTGACGTGCAAAGGGCAAGGGCTCCACAAGCTCGACGGCGGACGCATCCTCAAGGTCGGGCCGCACAAGGTCCCGAGGATCATCGGCACCAAGGGCAGCATGATCACCATGGTCAAGAAGGCCACGAACTGCAGGGTTATCGTCGGCCAGAACGGCCGTATATGGCTCTCTGGCGAGCCCGACAAGGAGCACGTCGCGGTCAAGGCGATCAAGATGATCGAGGACCTGGCGCACACCGTCGGACTGACCGAGCAGGTGAAGTCATTCCTCGCAGAGCAGACCGGCTTGTCGGCCGACGCGCTGACGGTCAAGGAAGAGGACCTCGTCGCTGAGAGGCCGAAGGACGAGCAACGACATCGACGACCGCCCCGCAGGAGCGGCGGCACCCGTGACGGCCCCCGAAGGAGGCCGTACGGTGAGAGACGACAACGAAGGTGAGATGAGTATGGCATATGAGAAAAGAATCAGTGGACGAGCATTAGACGAGCCGCGCAAGATCACCGCGAATGCGGGCGTGATCAAGAAAGCCGACGGCTCGGGCTATTTCAAGATCGGCGAGACCGCTGCGTACGCGGCGGTGTACGGCCCTCGTGAGTGCCACCCCGCGTTCATGAGGAATCCGAAGATGGGCATCTTGCGATGCAATTACAGCATGATGCCGTTCTCCGGCGACGGCGAACGCGTCAGGCCGGGGCCCTCCCGCAGGAGCAAGGAGATCAGTATGGTCACGAAGAACGCGTTGTTGCCGGTAGTCGACCTCAAGGAGTACCCGAACACGGTGGTCGACGTGTTCATCGAGTTGCCGGAGACCGACGCGGGGAGCAGGTGCGCAGGCATCTGCGCGGCGGCCATTGCCTTGGCGGATGCTGGCATCACGATGCGGGACGTCGTGCCCGCGGTGAGCGTCGGTCAGGTCGACGGGACGATCGTCGTGGACCTCGACGGCGCGGAGGAGCACCTCGATGAGAACGCGGCTGCTGACATTCCCTTGGCCATGGTGCCGAGCACCGAGGAGATAACCTTGTTGCAGATGGACGGCATCGTCGAGCAGGACACGTTGTTCCGGGCGCTCGAGACGGTCAAGCCCGCGTTGCACAATATCGCGGAGGCGCAGCGCCGTGCGGTCAAGGAGTGCTACCAGCAACAGGCAGGGGGTGATGCGCAATGAATCAGGAGCGAAAGAAGCACATCGTCCGTGCGTTGGCAGCGGGTGTCCGGCTGGACGGCCGGAAGCTTGACGAGTTCAGGCCCGTCGAGCTGAAGGTTGGCGTGTCCAGCACCGCTGAAGGTTCAGCCATGGTCAAGGCCGGTGACACAGAGGCCATCGCCGGCGTCAAGATGGGCTTGGGAACGCCGTACCCTGACACGCCGGACAGCGGCGTGTTGATGGTGAACGCGGAGTTGTTGCCGATATCGAACCCTGAGTTCGAGTCTGGTCCTCCCAGCATCGAGTCCATCGAGGTCGCCCGCGTCATCGATCGCGGCATCCGCGAGAGCCACTCGTTCGACACCAAGTCGTTGTGCGTGGAGAAGGGCGAGAAGGTCTGGATGGTGCAGTGCGACATCTTACCGCTCAATTTTGACGGTAACCTCATCGACCTCGGCGGCTTGGCAGTGCTCGCAGCGTTGCGCGACGCCCGCTTCCCAAAGGTTGACGAGGAGGGCGCTGTCGACTACCATGAGAAGACCGATAAGGGGTTGGCGTTGCAGCAGTTGCCTGTGCCGATCACGGTCGGCAAGATCGGCGAGCACCTCATCGTCGACCCGGCCCAAGAGGAGGAGCAGGCGTTGGACGCCCGTCTGACCATGACCATGCTCGCTGACGGCACGGTGTGCGCGTTGCAGAAAGGCGGACAGGCGCCGTTGACCATCAGCGAGATTAAGGAGATGGTCAAGCTCGCCGATGCGAAGAGCAAGGAGCTCCGCAAGCAGCTGCTGGAGGTGGCCACATGAGCGCGGCGAAAGCATCGCCTCAGGAAGACGAGTACACCAAGTATGAGCGTGCTCGTATCATCGGCAGCCGGGCGTTGCAGATCAGCATGGGTGCTCCGTTCTTGGTCAAGCTCTCGAAGAAGAAGCTCGAGGCGTTAGCGTACAACCCGGTCGAGATCGCGAAGCTCGAGTTCGAGAAGGGCGTCATCCCGATCACAGTCAAGCGGGTGCTGCCGCACGAGCGGGAGAGCCATTAACCATTTTTTTTTATCTTTTCCATTTGATGCTGCAGCCCAGCGGAGCAACCTTCTCTTTCTCCGGCTTTGCTCCTTTCAATGCCGCGTCGACCGCTTCGCGGACGTGCTCTTCGACGACGAGCTCTTCCTCTTTCCAGTTGTCGTCGATGGCGCCTTCGTACACGAGTTCTCGTTCCTTGTCGAACACGAATGTGTGCGGCGTGCACTCGGCGTTGTAGGCCTTGGCGACCTCTTGGGTGTGGTCGTGCAAGTAAGGAAACGCGAACTCCTTCGCTTCATGAGCTTTCTGCATGGCTTCGAAGCTGTCCTCTGGGTAGTGCTTGCTGTCGTTGCTGTTGATCATGACCACTTGCACTTTCCCTTTGTAGTCCGCTGCCAGCGCTTTGAGGCGGTCATCGTAGGCCTGCGCGTACGGGCAGTGGTTGCACGTGAACACGACGACCAGTACCGGGGCGTCGAAGAAGTCTTGCAGCTCGTACGTGTTGCCGTCGATGTTGGTCAGCGAGAAGTGGGGTGCTTTCGTTCCGATATCCATGGCTAGCTCACCTTGTTGTACGTGATGATGTTGCCCCGCCCCTTTTTTATCTTTTTGATTTTGTTGCTCGCTTCGAGGCTGCTGAGGGCCAGGCTGATGGTCGCTTCTGCGTACGGGAATGCTTTCCTGATGTCCTTTTGCGTGGTCCGCTTGTGCTGTCTGATGAATCGTAGCAGCTTGGCTTCGAGGTCTCCCTCGTCGGCCGGCTGCTTCTTCCTGAGTTTGAGCGCGCCGAGGATAATGATGGTGATGCCGACGATGATGAGGATGACGTAGCGGGCGGTGTTGTCCTGTTCTGGTTCCAGCAGGTTGTCGAGTTCCGGCGCTTCGAACTCTTCTAATTGCTGGAACAGTATGAGGTCGTACGTGAATTCCCCTGTCTCGGGCACGGTGATGCTCGCTTGCGCCTGCTCCTCCAATCCTTGCGCTGACGTCTTGCTGACGCTAAGCAGGTACGAGCCGGCAGGTACTCGCAACGTGTACGTGCCGTCGGTGGCGACGACAGTCTGCGGCGGGAGGGTGTCGATCTGGACGACCGCTCCTGGCACTGGTTGTAAGCTGTAATCGTAGACGGTGCCTGTGAGCGTGGCGGCGCTGCTGAGAGGGATGAGCAGCAAGACGAGGAGCGGCCAGTGTCTCATGGGATTGCTAGCGGGCGGCGGTTTAAAAAATTATGGTTCTGGGCAGGAAAGCTTCGTAAAGTTTCAGCAGCTATAATTCGGGTGTTTCAGCAGTTCTTGACGGCTGTTCTTTCGTTCTGCCTCAAGCATGCTTATAAGGAAACAGTGATACTTTGTTCTTCATGACAATCCTGAAAGGGAGGTATGAACAATGAAAAAAACGTATGCATTACTGGTGATGGCGCTCATGGCCATGAGTTTGGTACCGGGAGCCACCGCGGTGAACACCGATAACGCGCTTGTCTCGACGAACGCTGCCGACGCGTCGAACACTACCGTGACTTCAGGGGACGACGACACCCCTGCTCCTGTGCTGACGAACAATGGGGACAGCACGTTCTATGATGCCTGCGTGTCCCGCGTGCACCAGGAGTTTCCTGCCGCCGATGACGACCGGGCGGTGAGGTTCTGCCGTAAGGTCGCAGGCACCGCGGCGGTCGCGAGGTGCAAGCAGTACGTCCGTGAAGAGTTCCCCCACGCAGCTGCGGGCAAGCCGCTGGCATTCTGCAACGCCGTGATGGGATTGGTGGTCGCCGCTGATGACACTGCAGAAGCGGTCACTGCGGTGAGTAGCACGAAGACCCATTATGAGCGCTGCAAGGAGGTCTTGCTGGATGAGTTCCCAGGCGCTGACGAGCAACGCGTCCACCGATTCTGCGGTTTGAAGACCATGACGAGGAACACGTGTGTCCGGCACTTGCGCAGCGAGTTCCCGGACAAGGAAGACGCTAACATCGTCCGCACCTGCAACCAGATAACCACTGCGGTCGCTGCAGCAGCGATTGAGAGCAACGTTCCTTCGTTGACTGCTGAGCAACGAGCACGACTCGAAAAACTTGAGATTGCCGAGGTGCGCAAAATAGTTGCTAATCATCCGAAGATTGCGAGGAAGATTGCTGCGTTCACCAATGCAGAAGTCGAGAAGCTAGGGAAACTTGACCGTGCTCGCCTCAAAGTATACGCTGGGAAGACCCCTGAAGAGATCAAGGAGGCACTGAAAAAGGTGCATGTCACCAGGGTCAAGAAGGAGGAGGCTTTCCGCAAACGGGTCGTCTCTGAGGAGCGGCTGCGAGCAGCCGAGAAGAAGTACCATAATGCGGTGCGGCATTACAACGCTGCGAAGGACGATTTCGTAGAGCAGAAGCGAGCATGGGAAGAGGCGGTGGAAGCAGGCGATGAGGCGGCCGCGATCGAGCACGCAAAAGCGTACTTGGGCCACGCCGTGGACATGGTCATCGAGTCTTTGGAGAAAGTGAGGGCGAAGATCGAAGCAAACGATGACATGGCTGAAGAGGACGTCGCTGAAGCGCTCGCTGATATCGACGAGAAGATCAGCACGATGGCATCATTACAGGAAGAGCTCGAAGCCGCTGAGACCAAGGAAGCGGTCAAGGCGGTGGGGAAGAAGATTCTTGCTGCTTGGGAGCGCACCAAGCACCGGCTCCACGTGCACGCGGAGAAGGTGGTGCGATCGCAGGTCGGTGAGATCATGTCCCGCAGCGAAGTGCTAGAGCAGCACTTGGACCGCTTGTTGGCGAAGATGGAAGAAGGTGGCATAGACGTCAGTGACTACGATGGAAAACTCGAGCTTTTCAGTGAGAAGATAGCTGATGCCCGGGAGAAGTTCAAGGCGTCAGAGGACTTGTTTGAGCAGGCGAAAGACGAATATGACCGGGACGCCTTCCAACGATCGAAGGAGCTCGCCCGAGAAGCCCATGACTTGCTGAAAGAGGCTCACCAGATATTGGTGGAGCTCGTGAGGGACGTGAAACAAGCCGGCTTCGACGTCGATGACGACGAGGAATACGTGGAAGTCATCGAAGAGGATGAGGACGACGAAGCGGTCGTTTGCTGTATGGCGATGACTGCTGAGTGCTTGGCATGCGTTGCCGGAGAGGACGTCGAAGACTACTGTGCCGACCACCCTGAAACTGCTGGTTGCGACGAGTACGTCGAAGGCGAGGAAGAAGGTAACGATACCGGCGGGAACGAGACCGCGTAAAGCGCAAAGCATTTATATGAAGATGATTTTGTGCGAAACCGTGAGGTGATTGTTCATGCGCTACGCATTCCTGATGATTGTTGCCCTCTCATTGTTGTTGGCCGGCTGCGGCACCCTCGAGGAGATGCAGACGCCCAGCGACGCCTCGTCCTCTCCTGATGGGGTGGCGGGTGACGCCGTGGTCAACACATCTGTCGAGGATGACCTGGTCGGGGACGACCTTGACGACGCGTTGAGCGGCATCGACCTCGATGACTGGTGACCTTTTTTTTTCTTCTTTTCCTTCTTTAAATAACTATTATATACGATGAGCGTTTCCTCGGTGCCATGGAGCCGGTAATCATTGACGGCAGCGAGGGCGAAGGGGGCGGTGCCATGCTCCGGCAGGCGCTGGGGCTCAGCATGCTCCTGGGCAAGCCGTTCGTTATGGAGAACATTCGCGTCGGCAGGAAGAACCCAGGGCTGTCCTGGCAGCACCTCACCGCCTTGAATGCGGCGCACCAGGCCTGCGACGCGCGGGTGGAAGGCAACCAGATAGGCTCGATGACGGTCTCTTTTGCCCCTGGCAAGTTGGAGAAGACGCGGTTGTCCTTGGATATCGGCACCGCCGGTTCTGTCACGTTGCTGCTCCAGGCGTTCTTGCTCCCGGCGTTGTTCTCCGGCCAAGAGTTCCGCCTCGCCGTCAAGGGCGGGACCGACGTGGCGTGGAGCATCCCCGCAGATTATTTCAGCAACGTGCTGTTGCCGCAGCTGAAGAAGTACGCGGACGCCTCGTTGCTTGTACGGAAGCGGGGGTTCTACCCGAAAGGCGGCGGCGAGGTCTTGTTCACGAGCAAAGGGAGGTATGCGTTCGGTGAAGGATTGCCCCGTATTGCTTTGCTGGAGCAAGGCGACGTGTTCAAGGTCGGCGGGCTGAGCTGTGCGTCATCATTCCTGCAGCCTTCCCGCGTCGCTGAGCGGCAGGCGAGCAGCGCTCGTCTTTCCTTGGCACGATTAGGCGTGCCCGTCGATGTCATGATGAACTATCTGCAGACCCTGAGTCCCGGAAGCTACCTCGTGCTGTGGGTGGTCTGCGGCGGCGAGGAAGGCTTGGACATGGAGAACCCGGTCTTGCTGGGCGCTTCTGCGCTCGGCGAGCGCTCGTTACGCGCCGAATCAGTGGGCGAAGCTGCGGCGAAGGACCTGCGGGAAACGCTGATGAGCGGCGCTGCGTGCGACGAGCACCTCGCCGACCAGCTGATACCGATCATGGCCTTGACCGGCGGAAAGCTGCGCACGAGCAAGATTTCTCGGCACGCCCGCAGCAACGTCTACGTGGCGGAACAATTCCTGGACGTGTTGTTCGTGGTGGATGAAGAACGGAATATCATCAGCTGCGAGCCCGCTTCCGCTTAGCGTTCGAGCATGGCGAGGTGGAGGTCGGCGTAGAGCTCCCTGACAGCATCGTAGACCATGTCTTTTTCTTGGCCGGTGAGCTTTCCCTGCTCGTGCAGCCGCCGGAGCTCGTCGTAGAGCTGTTTCGCCTTGTCGAAATCCTTCTCCGCGATGGCTTTGGTGCAGTCGTCGATCTTCGTGACGATGTAGTGGTGCTCTTGCTCGAGCGCGGGTTTCGGGATGTCCTTGAACGAGATGTGGTCGGTCTTGATCTCCTTGAGCGCGTGCTGGAGGTATTTCTGGAAGCCCTCGTTGTCAATCTCGCGCTTCATCTTCTCGACCTCCGCCCGTTGGCTGCTGATGTCGTTGTCGACGGCGATGATCTTGTCCACGGTGCCTTGGACGAGTTGCTCCCGTCGCTGCATGCGCTCCTCGTACGCCTTTTTCTCTGACTCGTACGCCTCCCGCTGTGCTTGCAGCGTGGCCATGCCGATGCGCAACTGCTCCTGCTCCTGCTCGAACTTCGCCCGCCCGTCCATGAGCGCTTGTTCGTCCGTCTTCTTCTTCTCGGCGAGGCCTGCTTCTCGCTGCTTGAGCTCTGCTTGTCGCTTGTCATAGGCCTCCTGCGCTTCTCGCTCCCGCCGGTCGAGGTCTCCCTCTCGTTGCGTGAGCTGTTGGACGACTCCTTCCTGCTCCTGGAGGAATGATTCCGCCGCTGCCTGTTGCTGCGCCAGCCGCTCTTCCTGCTCCTTGATATCCGCTGCCCAACTCTCCTGCTGTTCTCGGAGCCGAGCTTCTTGGTCTTTGAGCTCTTGCCGCACGCGCTTGAGCGCCTCTTCCCGCTCGGCGACCTGTTCCTCCTGGTGGTGGAGTTGGCGTACCTCCGCTGCGAGTGTCTCTCTGAGCTGGTGGTAGCGCTCGTCGAACGATTGCTGGTATGCCTGGAGCCCTTTGATGAGCTTTGCTTGGAGCTGCGGTGGGTTGAGCCTCGCCGACTGGCTTGCCCGCTGCGCGAGGTCGGCGATGCGCTGGACGAGCTCCTCCTTGTGCTCGGTGACGAGGTGCTGGTACGTCTCTTCGTCCATGAGCTCGAGCGCCTGCCGAAGGTCGTGGATGTTGCGGATGAGCGTCTCGTCCTTCTTGACGAGGAGCTTCTCGAGCGCTGCTGCGGTGGCGCCTTTGAGTGATGGCTGGCTGACCGCTGCATGGAGCTGGTCGAGTCTCGCCGACTGCTGCTGTTTGAGGTCTTCGAACTGCTGCTCCACTGGCGCTTCCTGCACATTCGCCACCGACACGTCGTGGTCGAGCACCGCTCTGGTGCGCAGCGCTTGGTCAATCGTCTTGATGGCTGATTCCTTGTCCGCCGCTTCGCCGAGCTTGACGGCGAGGTCGGCGTCTGACAACTCGTGGTTCGTCCACGCCGTGAGGTCCTTCATTTGTTGGCGCTTCTTGAACTCCTCGGGCGTCATCGCGCCGACGGCTCGCTTAAGGTCGGCGAGCGTGAGCGCCTGCTTGCCGTCCGGCGTCTTGATGGCGACGGCCCGCTGCTTTTTGGTGAGCGATTGTTTCATGTCACCGAGTTGCCGCTCGAGGTCTGCCGAGCGCTTCCGCGCTCGGGGGCTGGCTTGCGCTTCGGTCTGCGCCTCGGCCGCTTCTTCGGGCAGCGGCTTCGGCATCTCCTTCTTGAGCTCTTCCTTGAGAAGCGAGACGTCTCGCCCTGAAGGTTTCTTCTTGCCGAAGAGCTTGCTGAACACCCCTGTCTTCTCGTCGCTTCCTCGTGGGAGAAGTGGCGGCCGTACTTCCTCATCGCTCACGCATACTCACCCTCTTTTTTACCCTTTGCCTCTGCGGTGATGCGAGGGGCCGCCATATAAAAATGTTTTGTTCCTGTCACAAGCTTTTTATACTTCGTCCCTCTGGGTGGGGGTATGGATGCGCAGCAGCAGGTGATGTATAAGCAGCTCGCCGCACAGGTCGCGCAGAGCGTGGACCGCCTGGAACGGTTGGTGGATAACGTGGATGAGGCAGAGGTCGTCGTCCGGCGGACCAAGGCCCGGCAGCAAGAGTTCCAGAAGTCGTTCGCCGCGCAGGTCGCCGTCGAGGCAGTGCAGGTGGAGGGTGTCGACGCGTTGCTGCGTGAGGCGTTGCGGGAGACGGGCGAGGTCATGCTGCGTTTCCGGGAATTGGTGAAGTTGGACGCGTTGGACGTGTTGCGGGAGAAGGTCGATCGGTTCCCTTTCGAGTTCTTCGTGACCAAGGACGAGTTTTCCGCTATGCTTGCCGAGGCGTTGCGATTGCGGCTTTGAGGCTCTTGATGGCGACGGCTGCTTGCGCCGCGTCGGGTTCCTTAGTAGTGAGCCGTTGGAGGAGGAGTCCGGGCACGAGCAATGGTCTCATGAGCGCCTTCTCATGATGCTTGCCACTCAGCTTGATGAGCTCGTAGCTGATGCCCGCGATGAGCGGCAGGAATGCCACTCGTAGGGCGAGTTTTGCCCAGAACCCTGTGTTGAGCGGGATGGCGAGGTAGACGATGATGCTGATGAGGAACACGAAGAGGATGAACGTCGTGCCGCAGCGGGGGTGGAACCTGCTGCTGGCCAGGACGTTCTTGACCGTGACTTTTTTCCCTGCTTCGTAGCAGTTGATACTCTTGTGCTCTGAGCCGTGGTATTGGAGCAGCCGGTAGACGTCCTTGAGGTGGCTGATCATCCAGATGTAACCGATGAGCAGCCCTATCTTGACGAACCCGTCGACGAGGTTGAACAGGACGTTGCCGCTCTGTGTCCGTTCTTGGAAGATGGTGGCGATGAACAGGGGCAGCAGTTTGAAGATCGCGATGCTGAGCACGATGGCGAAGAGGATAGTCAGGACGAGCTCCCACACGCTGAAGTCGCCCTCCTCTTCCAACGCTTGGTTGCTGCTCCAAATCGTGGCTTTCATGCCGATGATGATGATCTCGAACAGGTTGATGACACCCCTGATGAAGGGCCATCCCAGGATGCGTAATCGTTCCGTCCAACTCGTGTACTGGTCCTTCTTGAGCTTGATCCTGTCGGTTGGCGTCCTGACCGCGATGGTGATGCGGTCATTGTTGCGCATCATTACACCTTCCATGACTGCTTGGCCCCCGACGGCGAGCGATTCTTCTGGCATGGGAACCGTGAGGAAGCGGCGTGTTTTAATAGGTTGCGCTTTTCTGGCGATGACCAGTAACTATTTAAATGGTGGAGGTTTCTACTCTGCATACTCGGCTGGAACAGAAGTGTCACCGGACTCGTTCTGTTTCCTCAACGGTCATCGTTGGGTTTTTGACGTCACGAAGCGTCATCAAGCACAGTAAGGACAAAAGTGAAGTGATGAAATATGGTTACATTCGCAGATTTCGGTTTGAAGCAGGAGCTCCTGCGCGCGTTGGACGACCTCGGTTTCTCGGAGCCGACCGCAATCCAGGAACAGGCCGTCCCGCTCGTCCTCGCAGGAGAGGACGTCATCGGCATGTCTTATACGGGCAGCGGCAAAACCGCTGCTTTTGGCGTGCCGTTGCTGCACAACGTCGAGGACGGCTACGGCTTGCAGGTTCTCATCCTCTCGCCGACGAGGGAATTGGCGGTGCAGATCGCCGGCGAGCTGGAGAAGTTTGGCAAGTACATCGTCTGCAACGTCGCGACCGTGTATGGCGGCGTGGCGTACGAGCCGCAGCTCCGCGCGATGAAGGAGGCGCACGTCTTGGTCGCCACGCCCGGCCGACTCTTAGACCATCTGCGCCAGGGCAACGTCGACTTGTCCGGTATCTTCTCCACAGTATTAGACGAGGCTGACAAGATGGTCGAGATGGGCTTCATCGAGGACGTCGAGGACATCTTGTCGTACACGCCTGAGGACCGCCAGCTCTTGTTGTTCGGCGCCACCCTTGCCGGTGAGATCGAACGCATCAAGGAGCAGTACATGTTCGAGCCCAAGGTCGCGAAGGCGACGCTCCACGTCGATGACGACTTGCTGCGGCAGTATTATTACAATGTGAGGCCGCACGAGAAGTTCTCGTTGTTGCTGCACTTGTTGCGCAAGGAGCGGACCGACCAGGTCATGGTGTTCTGCTCGACGCGGTCGACGGTGGAGCTGGTCTCGGACAATTTGTCCTTGCAGGGCGTTGAGAACGTGATTATCCATGGTAAGATGGCGCAGAACTCCCGCCTGCGCGCCATTAGCAGGTTTAACCGCGGCGAGGTCAAGGTCTTGGTCGCCTCGGCGGTGGCTGCTCGCGGCTTGGATATCAAGGACGTGTCGCACGTCTTCAACTACGATGTCTCTCAGGACCCTCAGGAGTACGTGCACCGGATCGGCCGGACAGCGCGTGCCGGCGAGTCGGGCAAGGCGATCACGTTGTTGGCGCCGCAGGACCATGACGCGTTCAGCCTGGTGTTCCGGAACTATGGCATCTCGCCCGAGGAGTTGCCGTGTGAGCGTTTCCGGCGCGTGCCGTTCCGGACGGGCGCTGCTCGGAAGAATGGATCGGCCCGTCGTCCTCGTCGGAGGCCTACTCCTCGTAGGTAATGTTGCTGTTGTGGTAGACGCCTTTGTGCAGGGTGACCGGCCGCCAGTCGTCCTTGACCAGCGTTGCGTCAAGCCATTGCGCGAGCTCTTCGGGGTTGCCGATGGTGGCTGAGAGCGCGATGAGCTGTAGGTGCGGCAGGAGTTTTCTGAGGATGGCGATGACGACTTCTAGGGTTGGTCCACGGTTCGGGTCGTTGAGGAGGTGCACTTCGTCGAAGACGACGGTCTTCACCGTTTTGAGCCAGGGCGCGTGGTGGCGGAGCAGGGAGTCGAGTTTTTCGCTCGTAAGCACGATGAGGTCGTAGCGTTCGAGGTGTGTATCAGCGCTGTCGATGTCACCGCTGCTCATCCCGATATTGATGCCTGGGTAGGCCTTGGTGAACTGCTTGTGCTTCTCGTTCGCCAATGCTCTGAGCGGGACGACGTACAACGCCTTGCCGTGGTCGTGGATGATGCCGTTCAGCGCTGCGAGTTCCGCCACTAAGGTCTTTCCTGAGGCGGTCGGCGTGCAGACGAGGAGGTTCTCGTCGTCGAAGAGCCCTGCGTCGATGCTCTTGACTTGGCTTGGCCTTAGGGTGTTGAACCCTTTTTTTTCGAGCAATGCGAAGACTTTCGGCGGTATTTTTTGCTTGAGCTTACTCACTTGCATGGTGATGAGTGGTTTGCCGCAGCTTATATATCTTGTTTCTCGTTTTCTTTCCGGAAGAGTTGCAACGATACTTTTTTATAATTGGATGTGCTTGGGGTGGTCATGGTCGGGGAGACGCCGGGGATGAAGGACGCTGTTGACGATTTCAGGGCGAGCCGTGAGAACGCGAGCCAGGTGTTTTCCTCGAAGCTCGTGGTCGACGCCGCCGAGATTCGTCGGTTGGACGACCACGTCACGCATTTCTTGAAGCAGCTGCGCCAGGATGCTGCCAACCATGAGGTCGAGGTGTTGCGGAAGCACGCGAAGGAGTTCGAGGACGAGCTGCATGACGAGTTGGGCTTCTTGTTCAAGGCGACGAAGCAGGACCTGGAGTTGTACCAGAAGATTCTGCGGTCGTTGGCTGCGTACCGGAAGGAGTTGCGCTCCTTGCTCGGCGACCGCGAATTGGGGACTTTGGCCCATTCAGAGCTGAACTACGCCGACCTCTTGCTGAAGACGGCGCATGAGAAGCTGGACACGTTGATGCTCTTGTTCAAGAAGCTGCAGGTGTGAATCCCCGATAGTCTTATAAACACTTCTTGTTCCTGGTTGCGTATGCGTTTCAGGGAGTTCGTGTTGGACCCGTTCCAGGAGGAGGCAGTCCGCGCGGTTGATCGTCACGAATCAGTGGTGGTGTCAGCAGCGACGGGTACGGGCAAGACGCTCATCGCTGACTTCACCATTGACAAGTTCTTGCTGCGCGGCGGCCGTATCATCTATACCGCCCCTATCAAGGCGCTCTCCAACCAGAAGTTCAAGGACTTCAAGCGCGAGTACGGCGAGACGAACGTGGGTATCATGACCGGCGATGTGGTCATCAATCCTGATGCGGCGGTGCTGGTCATGACGACCGAGATCTACCGCAACATGCTCTTGGCCCGTGACCAGTTGGTCATGGATGTCTCGTACGTGGTGTTTGATGAGATACATTACATGAATGATCCTGAGCGAGGCACGGTGTGGGAGGAGAGTGTCATCTTCAGCCCTCCGCACATCCGCTTCTTGTGCTTGTCAGCCACGATTCCGAACGCCAAGGAGTTCGCTGGTTGGGTGCAGCACGTCAAGGAGCACAAGGTCTCCGTGGTACGGCATGACAAGCGAGCAGTGCCCTTGGAGCATTACGTGTACGATGTCGAGGCAGGCGTGACAACGGCAGAGAAGCTGCGCGGCCTGTTACGGATTCCTTCGTATGGTCGTGCCCGCGGCCGTCGTGGTCGCAAGTGGAGGCGGGACAAGCACGAGGCGCCCAAGCCCGAAGCGGTCATTCTCGAGATGCATGACAAGCTGCCGGCGATCGTGTTCTCCTTTTCCCGCAAGGGGTGCGAGGAGGAGGCGTGGCGCCTCGTGCAACGGCATGACTTCGTGAAAGGCGGTGATGAGCAGCGGAGGATTACCGAGGTGTACCGTCGTCATTTCACGCCCGAGGTGAACAAGATGCGCACCACGGCGAGGCTGCGGCAGTGCTTGTCCAAAGGCGTCGGCTTCCATCACGCGGGCTTGTTGCCGCAGCACAAGGAGGCGGTGGAGGAGTTGTTCGGCGCCGGGTTGTTGCAAGTGCTTTTTGCCACGGAGACCTTCAGCGTCGGTATCAACATGCCGGCGAAGACCGTCGTTTTCAATGGCTTGCGCAAGTTCGACGGCCAGAACTTCCGGATGGTCAATTCCAAGGAGTACTTCCAGCTTGCGGGGCGTGCCGGTCGTCGGGGGATTGATTCCATCGGTTATGTCGTGGCGATGGTCAATCGGCGGGAGAACAATGTCGATGAGCTGATCAAGGTGTCTGCTGCTGACACCGAGCCTATCAGGAGCCAGTTCTCGCTCTCGTTCAATACGGTGTTGAACCTGGTCGCGATGTATGATGACCGGGAGATTGAGAAGGTATTGAAGAGCAATTTCGATTATTATCTCAAGCGTAAGCAGAGCAATCGCCAGGTGCGCGTCATGGCCTCGTTCAACAACAAGAGGCGCGTGTTGACGAAGATGCGGTACTTGACGAAGAATGGTGAGTTGACGGACAAGGGGTTGTTCGCGCGGTTCATCTACTTTGAGGAGTTGCTGGTGTCGGAGATATTCACGACGACGTTGTATGAGAAATTGACGGACACGGAGTTGTTGCAATTAATCGCCGCCATTATTTATGAGCAGCGCCAGAATGACCATTTCTCGTTCAAGGGCATCCAGAAGCAGTACGAGCGTTTGTTGCGGAAGATTATCAGGACGAACCCGTTCGTGGAGAAGAAGCTGAACAAGTTGTCGTTGAAGCGGATGATGGCGCTCGTCGGCGCCTGGTCGGAAGGGACTGCTTTCAGTGACTTGTTGCCGTTGACGTCGCTGGCGGAAGGGGATATTATCAGGTTGTTCAGGCGTATCATCGACATGATCGGACAAATCCTTAGGGCGACGACCGATGACGAGTTGCGGGAACGATTGCACCAGTGCCAGGAGCGCATCGATCGTGACCTGGTCACGGTGGAGTTCTAGAACTGCAGATTTATCCTCACCAGTGAGTGGTTGATGAGAGCTGCGAGGACGCGTTGCTCTCCTTGGTTGAAGCTCTTGCTCAGCTCTTTCACCTTGATGAAGAACGCGTTTTCTTCCGGCTTGGTATTCACCCATATCTGCGTGGTCTGCTTGTCCTTGCCTTCGCCGAAGGAATGGTAGAAGCTCGCTTCTGCTTTTTTTTGTTCCAGCACCAAGAGTATCTCTCCGAGCTCGGCGTCGTTCATCTTGACCTTCTTCCACTGCCACTTGTCGCTGCTTTCGGTGCCGAAGTGGAACATGACCGTGCCGTCGTCGTACAACAAGTATTTGAAGCAGTTGCCTTTGCCGAAGAAGCTCCTCTTGATGAGCTGTTTTGGCGGTTGTTTCATGGATGATGGTAGGCGGAAAGGGTATTTATACCCTTGGGCCGTGGCTGACCAGTGGGAAGCAAAACCTTTATGAAGGTGCGCCGGTCTATGATAGGCATGGTTTCCTTCACGCTCGTCGAGCGGGACGCGCAGCTGCGCGGCTTGGTGCAGCAGTGGCGTCGGGCTCGGGAATTGGCGATCGACCTGGAGATGGAGGCGCACCTCCACCACTACGGCGTGCACCTCTCCTTGGTCCAGGTGTCTGACGGCAAGTGCGTGTGGGTGGTGGACATGCTGGCGATCACTGACCCTTCTTCCTTGGTGGCGTTGTTCGAGGACGCACGCGTCGTGAAGGTCTTCCATGACGTCTCGTTCGATTTCCGCGTGTTGGAAGAATTGTTGGGGTGCAACCCGAAGAACATCTTTGACACCAAGGTGGCGGCGTTGCTGGCCGGCCGTGAGACGATCAGCCTCGGCGGCCTGCTGGAAGAGGAGTTCGGCGTGGTGAAGCAGGAGAAGTTCCAGCGCGTGGACTGGTTGGAGCGGCCGTTGTCGCGGGAGCGGTTGGCGTACGCCGCTGGTGACGTCGAGCACTTGTTGCGCTTGAAGGCAGTCTTGGTCAAGGAGTTGCGTTCTTTAGGCAGGCTGTCGTGGTGCGAGGAGGAATGCCGTTACTTGGAGCGCTCGTCGCACAAGGCGGAGGAGCGCACCTTTGATGATGTGAAGGGCGCGAAGGCGTTGTCTGAGCAGCGGCGCGGCGTGTTGCGGGAGTTGTACAAGGAGCGCGAGAAGCTGGCGAGGCGGTTGGACAAGCCCGTGTTTTTCGTGATCTCTGACAAGTTGTTGGTCGCTTTGGCGAAGCAGTCACCTCGTTCTGCGCGTCGATGGCAGTCGTTGAAGGGCGTGCATCCCGCTGTGCGCCGGGCTGCGAACAGGTTCGCCAGTGCGGTGTGTCGGGCGAAGCCGGCGCCGCGGATGGCGGTGAGGCGGCGGCGGTTGTCTCGCCGCCAGCGGTCCTCCTTGGACGCGTTGTTGGATCGCCGCGATGCCATCGCCCGTCGCCTCGGGTTGGAGCCGCACCTTGTCCTTTCCAAGGAGCAGGCGATCGCGGTGGTGACGAACGGCGGCGGTCCCCGTGCGTGGCAGCGCTCGTTGCTGTCCTTGACGTGAAGCGCAAAGGTTATATAGCTGCTTTTCTTTGTAGGGGGTATGGCTGGGAAATCCACGCACGTCGGCAAGGAGACTGAGGTTGATAATGATGACGGCTTGTCGGCGACCGAGCGCGATCGCAAGGAGGATAGGGAGCGGTTGTATCGGTGGTTGCGCGAGTCCAAGCGTCGCGTCTAGGGCTTTGTTCTGAAATACAGGTACGCCCTTTGCGCTCCTAAGAGGACGACGCCGACTATCATCGCTTCGATGATGTGTTGCGTGAAGAACAGGACTATGAGGATGACGATTATGATGATGGTGATTGTTTGTAACAGTTTTTGTTCTTTTGCTGGGAGTTTTGCTACTTTCATTATTGTTTATGGGTTGGGGCCTTCTTAAATAATCTGTGTTTTATTGAGTTTTTTTTCTCATAGGTGTTATGGTGATTTTCAAGTATATAAATAGTTCTATTTTTCACCACTTTTCAGTGATAACCAAGTTATGTTCTCATAAATAATTTATAAACACTTCCAGAAAAAAAGCAAAAATTACTTTATTCCCTTCATATCTTCCAACAAGTCTTGCAAGTCTTCCTCGTGCTCGACCTCGTCTTCCATGATCTTCCTGACCATGTTGAACGTGATGGGGTCATTGCCCAGTTTGACCTTTTCAAGGATATTATGGTAGGTCATGATAGCGCACTGCTCACCCTTGATGTTCTGCTTCAGGAGCGCTTTGACCGACGGGTTCTTCGGCAGCTCATACCCGCAAGTCGATTGCCTTTTCCACTCGCTCGGGTCGATGATGGGCTCCCCTCCCAATTGCACGATGCGATCCGCGAGCATGTTCGCGTGTTTTAGTTCGTCCTGCGAGTGCTCCTCGAGCTCTGCCTCGACGTTCGGCCGCATCGGGCCTTTCACGATCTTGGCGCCGACCCAGTACTGGTAGACGGCGAGCCATTCGTCCGCTAATGCTTTGTTCAAGAGCTTGATGAGTTCTTTGACATCCATGCCCACAATTTTTGTTCCTACTGTTCCCATGGTTTGACCACCTCTACCTAGGAAAACGCTTGGTTTTTATAAATGTATCTTCTGGTAGGAAGCGTCAATCATTATTTTTTTGCTGTTGTGATCGGTAGAGGTCAAGGTCTCGTATCGCGTATTTCGTCTCTTCCTCGTATAACGGGAAGAAGCATCTGTCTGGCTGGAACCCCTCAATGCCTTCCTCGAGGCATTGCAGGACGAACTCCTTCTCACGCGTTAGCATCTCCTCGGCAGCGGCGACTTTGTTGTTGAGGGAGAGGTCATGCATGAGTTATGATAAGCGGTGAAGGTTTACGTATGTTGGTAGTAGAAGAAGGGATAGCCCCGCCCGGATTCGAACCGAGGTCCCAAGGTCCAGGGCCTTGGATGATTGACCGCGACGCTTACGTCCGGTCATCCGAACGCAAGTGAGGTTTGGCCACTACACTACGGGGCTGTCGTTTGCTGGCAAGCGCGTGGTTGTTTTTAAATCTTCTTCTCAACCATAAGAACAACATTTATATACTCTTGTTGTTAGCTCTTGCAGGAGAGGTGGTTATACTATGGTGTTAGTGTTCGGTTTGGATGTTCCTTTGTTTGAGTTCATGCTCGTCTTCATGGTCTTGCTCACTGCGGGCATCATCTTCATCTTGATTGAGCTGAAGCGACTGAACGAGTATCTCATCATCGAGCGAGCCGATCTCAAACGGTTGGAACGAGACCTCGGCGTGTTGGAGCACGAGGAGCGCGTCTTGGATGAGGAGGAGGCGAGGCTGGGCTTCCCGCGCGCGGCTGCGAAGCGCAGGTCTGCAAGGAAGAAGCGCGCCAAGAAGAAAGCGACGAAGAAGCGTAAGGGGTGAGCGTTTGCGCTCCCTTGTTCTTATTTTTTGTGTGTTGTTATCGGTCGGATTAGTCGCTGGTTTCGCTGGCTTGCCGGATATCGGTGAGGATCCTGGCGAGCCCGGTTTCCCAGTGCCGGAGCCGCCGCCGGGTCTTTCTGGTGAAGATGGTGGTGAAGGCGGTGCTGGTGGCGGCGCTTTCGGCGGCGGCTCGAACGCTTCAGTCGTTGACGATCAAGGAGAGCCTGTTGATGATGACCGAAAAGGCATTGCCGGGTTGTTCGGTGGCCGTGACGACGCTGACGAGGACGAGTCCCAAGAAGGAGTTGATGGGGGTGGCGTTGCGGATGATGTCGCTGTCGGCGTGGTGCCTGACGTGCCTGTGCTGACCTGGTTGGTCGGTGGGTTGTTGGCGGTTGTCGTCATCGTCGTTGTCGGGTTGTTGTTGTGGCGGCGGAAGAGGCAGGAGTTGCCGGACAAGATATAGGGTGATGGTGATGCGTGCGTTGTACATGGATGACGCGTATCTCAAGGAATTCGATGCGGTGGTCAAGAGCGTCAAGGATGACAAGTACGTGGTGTTGGACAACACGGCGTTCTATCCGAACGGCGGCGGGCAGCCTTTTGATACGGGGAAATTGGTGAAGGACGGTGTCGCGTACCCGGTCGATTATGTGGGGAAGTTCGACGGCGATATCAGCCATGAAGTTAGCGAACCTGGCTTGCAGGTCGGTGACGAGGTGCGTGGCGCCATCGATTGGGATCGCCGTTACAGGTTGATGCGTGCGCACACCGCTGCCCATGTCGTCTCGGCGGTGTTCTATCATGATTTCAACTGCAGGATTACTGGTAACCAGTTGTCCGAGGAGAAGATAAGGATTGATTTCGACCTGGATGGTTTTGATAGGGGCGCGTTGCAGTCTTCTATTGATAAGGTGAACAACATTCTTGCGCAAAACTTGCCGGTGACCGTCACGTATTTGTCTCGCGAGCAGGCGTTGCAGGACTCGTCGTTGGTGAAGCTTGCGGGGGTGTTGCCGCCGGCGGTGCAGGAACTGCGTATTGTTGCTGTGGGTGGTGTGGATCGGCAAGCTGATGGCGGCACGCACGTCCGCAACACGTCCGAGGTCGGTCCTTTGGAGTTGTTGAAGGTGGAGAATAAGGGTAAGCGTAATCGTCGGGTGTATGTGCGCTTGTCGGAGTAGTTGTTGTTGGTGGGTGTTGTTTCCGTCTTTTAGTTGCGGTGTGTGGTTGCGGGTTTTTTTGTGGTTCGGGAAAACAAAAAAACAGTTTACTCTTCACTATTCTAGTATATATAATCGTATCTTATTATACGGTTTACAGAAAAATATTTAAATGAGTTCGTCACATAAAGGGATTGCGGAAGAAAAAACAGGTGAAACCAGCATGACCTACGTCGCACAGATGCAGTCTATGGGCGTCATCCAACCACAAAAAGTGCAGGAACGCTACGGCATCAGTGCGGAATCCTTCAACGACATCCAGCAACACATCAACCAGCACAAGCAACAAGCAAAAGACGTCGCTCAAGGACAAGTCACCCTGGAACAATCAGAGATCCTCACCAAGCTCAAAGAAGCGCTCAAGCACCAAGCCACGCAGTTCGAGCGCTACCGCCAAATCACCGAACAGAAATTCACCACCCTCTCCAAAGAGCTCCTCGACGTCACCATGCAATGCAAGCAGCTGCAGCACGCCGTCACCCAGATAAAAGACAAGGAAGACATCACCGCGGCCAGGGAAGCATTGCACCGCTACCAGCAAGGCGACAAGCCACCCGGAGGAGAACCCATCGACCGCAACGGCATCGCACCGAAAGACGTCCAGCTCGAGAGCATCTTCAACTTCTCAGCACGCAAATAAGGTTTGAACGCATGCTCCCACTGGACAACCATGGCCCGAGCATTCTTAAACCGTGCATCGTTCCCCCATAGCATGCTACGGAACACGTTCATCCACCTGCCCGGCATCGGCGCGCAGCAAGAGCGCTCATTACAGGCAGCAGGCATCACCGACTGGCACGCCTTCCTCCAACGAAAGCGCATCAAAGGCTTCAGCAAGGAGCGACTGGCGTTCTGCAAGCAATTGTTGCGGGCATCCCACGACGCGCTGGTGGCTGAAGACGCCGTCTTCTTCGCCTCCTTGCTCCCATCGGCCGAGCACTGGCGATCATTCGAAGCGTTCAAGGACCACGCCGCGTACCTGGACATCGAGATCAGCCGATACCAGGAAGTCACCGTCGTTACCATCACCGACGGCGTGCAGACCAAGACGCTCGTGAGAGGCGTGAACCTGCGCAAAGAGGAATTGGAACGCGCATTGCGCGGCGTGAAGCTCATCGTGACGTACAACGGCGCCGCATTCGACATCCCACGGTTGCAGCGAGCCTTCGGTTGGCGGTGGAAAGGACTGCACGTCGACCTGAAAACCATCGCCCGCCGGCTCGGCTACGCCGGCGGCCTGAAGGAGATAGAGAAGCAGTTCGGGCTGACACGCGACTACGAGGAGAAGCTACACATACAGCTGAAGGGTGGCGACCCATCCTTGCTCTACAGGATGTGGCGCGGTTCCGGTGACGAGCACTACCTGCAATTGTTGTTGGCATACAACGAGGCCGACGCGTACCACTTGTTCCTGCTCAGCCAGAAGTTGCTTCGCGCCAAGGCGCTGGTCTCCTGAAACCTGCGACGACGCGGATATACCCGGCCGGGTTGCGGAAACAGTTAACTATAATAATCACCGCTTCCAGTGATGTCCGTATGAGGTTCGGCGAGCTCGCTGAGAAGCATTTGTCCGTCCTCATCTTGCCGGCTGTCATCATCCTCTACAGCCTGGTCAGGGTGTGGACCGCTACGGAGGACTTCGTCGCCATGGCGTTCAGCGCATGGGTATGGGTGTCCCTGCTCGCGCTGGGACTGGCAGGAATCTTCTTGGTACTGAACTGGTACTGGTTTAGGATGAGGATGAAGTGGTGGGGGAACTTCCTCGTCTCGGTAGGGCTGATACTGCTGTCATTGGGAATATTATTGGCAGCCGCAAGGATTCAGTAATCAATCCCTTTCCTGCCGAGAATGCCTTTGTTGTAGGGGTGTTCGTGCGCTTTCATCTCCGTCACGTAATCACCGATACTCATGATCTCTTTCGGCGCATACCTGCCTGTCAATACGAGTTCCATGTTCGCAGGCTTGCTCTTGACCAATTCAATGACCTCGGCGACGGAAACATGACGCAGCTGCAACGCGACGTTCACCTCATCCAGAATCATAACATCGGTCTGTCCTTCTGCCATCAGCGCTTTCGCCCTTTCCAGTCCGCGCAACGCCCGTTCACAGTCCGCCTCGTCAGGACTGAAATCCTCGTACGAAGGCTCGTCCTTCGACCCCTTCCCGAACTGCTCGATAGAGAACTTTCCACTAAAACGATCTGGCGCCAACAACTCGCCGATGTACAATCCTCCCTTCAGGAACTGTACCATGGACACGTTCAAGCCATGCTCAAGAGCGCGCATCGCGAGCCCTAACGCCGCCGTAGTCTTACCCTTGCCGTTGCCCGTGTAGACATGCACGAGCCCGAGCTTCTCCCGGAGCGCATCCAGGTTGTCCGCAGTCATGTTCAAAGCATGCATTTGTCCGAGTCGCAATACTTGTCCGTCACTTCGTGTTCTGCTTCCGTGAACGCCTCGATAGGTTTGACGTTGCCGCTTAACTCTTCATATACTTCCTTGCTGATCGGGATGTACGGCGCCTGCTCATAGCCGTGATCCTTCCGCGGCAGGAAGCTGACGCCCTTCAGCCTACTCTCATAGAGTTCCAGCGCTTCCTTGATATTCTTCCCTTCTTCTTCCGAGAATGTGACGGTGACGGAGACCTGGTTGTCCGCCCAGTGCTCCTGTATCTGCGCGGCGTTCTCCAATTGCTCCCACATCGGCACCTTGTCCACGCTGCGGTCGAAGTACTCTTCCTTGACTGGGAAGCTGACGACCCACGTGTTCAATGAGTACTTGTCCTTCTCGCACTTGTATCCTGCTGCGCGCAACTGGTCGAGGAGCTTGCTGCCTTCCTGGAAGCGGATGTTCCTGATATAGTACTGCGCGACCGGGTAGTGGATGCCCGGCGTCACCCCGGCCAGCAAGGACACGGTGCCGCTCGGCTTGATACTCGTCGTTTTGATGGATCGGGGCACGCACAGCCATTCCGAGTACACCTTGTCGTAGTGCTGTATTTTCTCGTACCCCTTGTTACACGCGTCCAGCACTTGCCGCCTGCCGAACTTGGTGAACGCTTGTGTGATACCGGACATGCTGCACCCGATACGCCGGTTGCGGAGCATGACCGCGTTGGTCAGCTTGTTGTGCGTCGGTACGAGCGTGACGGTCTTCGCGTACAGGTACGCGTACTTCAGCGTCTCCACCCATTCTTCCGTTGTGTCATGATTGGAGGGATACGTCTCCACCAAGCAGCACAGCTCGTACGGTTCGAGGGTCTGTTCCAGGCATGGATTGCCGCCCATGGCACGGATGTCCTTGTAGTCGGGCTTGCGGCCCATGCGCGAGAATTTCTGCGCGTTGTCCAGCCACATGTAGCCTGGCTCGCCGTTCTTCGCTGTCCGCTCCGCGACGTCGGTGTAGTCCATGCCGACGTGTGCGAAGACGCTGTTGTTGCTGGCCCACCGGTGGTGCATGAGCGCCTCTCGGTGCTGCTCAGGGTCCTTGAGCGACATGAATTCCTTGTCGTCGTGCTCGCCGAACATGATCTCTGCCGTCCTGCGCACGCCTCCTGAGACGACGCATCGGCCGACGAGGTTAAAGACGTCCACGATGTCGCCTGACGTGATCTTCTGCCCTATCCGCTGGTCGAGGATGTCTTTGATGCTGTCGACCATCTCGATGAGCGGTCCTGGTCCTGAGGCGACGCCGCCGAAGCTCTTGATGGGTGCGCCCATCGGCCTGACCTGGTCGTAACTGATTTTGGCAGGCATCTTGCCTTCGCTGGAATACGCGTTGAGTACGGTCCGCAGCAGCTCGATCCATCCTTCCCTGCTGTCTTCCACGACGAAGAGCTTGTCCTCTATCTCTGGTTTCTGGATGGTGATCTTCCCGGTCCCTTTGGTGTCGCCGCCGACGCCGACGCCGAGCATGCTCATGTCCATGAGGAAGCAGAATGGCTCTGCGAAGTTGATGTGGATGTGCTCTGTCGAGCAGAACGCGCAGTTGTTCAGCGCTGCGCCGCCTCTCCTGTACATGTAGTCGGTGCCCATCATCCACAACCCCCTGCCCGGGGGGGTGAACTTGAATTCCCACATGAGCTCGAACATCCTCTGCGCGCTTTTTTGCGCTTTTTCCTCGAACCAGGGGAGTTGGTTGACCATGCAATGGTTTTTCTGGATGGTGAAGACTCCTTCGACGACTCGCTTCACGGTCTGCCAGTATTCTTCCATGTCGCCGTCCGCAATCGATCGCGCGTAGCTTCGTTTGTACGTGACGTAGCCGATGGGCCCCCACTTCGGTTGTTTGCTCTTGTACTGGTTCGTAAAGCTTTCGTGGAGCGTGAAGAACACGCTTTGCGGCGCTGTCTTGTCTTGGTACTTGCTGGCGTTGACGCCGTAGTCGATCATGGTTCGCTGTTCCCGTACGTCTGTCATGTCGTTGTTCACCTTTGCTTGTTCATTCTGTGAGAGCATTTTCTTTGTTCTCGTTCACGAGCTGTTTGAGCTCGTCATGGAACGAGCTGAGGTCTTCGAAGTCACGGTACACTGACGCGAACCTGAGGTATGCGATGTTGTCGATCTTCTTGAGTCGTCGCATGACCATCTCGCCGATGTGCGTGCTTTTGACCTCGTTCTTCTTGTGGTTGAGGAGTTTGGTCTCTATCTCTTCCGTGGTTTTTTTGAGTTGTTCGAGCGTGACCGGCCGCTTCTCGCATGCGCGCATCATGCCGTCCAGTATTTTTTCTTTGTCGAATGCTTCCTTGCTGCCGTTCTTCTTGATGACGAAGATGTTGGTGAGCTCTATTTCCTCGTACGTGGTGTACCGCTTGCCGCATTTGAGGCATTCTCTTCTGCGGCGCGTGGTGTTCTCTGTCTCGCGTGTCTCTAACACTTTTGATTCCGTGTATTTGCAGTAGGGGCAGCGCATGTTTTTGCACCGTTTTTGTCGTTGGTCAGTGATACTATGAGTAGTGTTGTTGTTTCATCTCAAACACTATATCTAGTGTTTCTTAACATGGGTGCTCCTTTATAAATATTGTTGGATTTGAGTGGGGAGTTCAGAACATATACGATTTTTTTATGCGTATTTTGATAGTTATGCTGCACAATTATTTTCTCTAGATAACAATGGTGTTTCTTCGTCTGGCCCGCGTTTCTTTGCCAAAAACTTCTGCGTATGCGCAAAAAGCAATTCTTATAAATGCTGCTCATGTATCGTTTTTATCACCATGGGTGGACAACAGGAACGGGCCAGGGCGCTCTTGCAAGGCTTGACCAAGAAGCGACACATCATCTTCGTAGAGAAAGGGAACGCGGCGATCAAGCAAGCGTTGCGCCTCGCCAAAGAGCGAGGAAGGACGGCGTTGTTGATCCCTGACCAAGGGGGATGGCTGACGTATCCGCGGTTCGGGAAGCAGCTAGGGTTCACAGTGAAGGAAATCCTGACCGATCGTAGTTATATTACACCAGAAATGATACAAGGCGATGCTACGACTGTATTATTATTGAACTCCATGCCTGCTTATGCGTTCACTATTCCTGTTGCTGACATCGCAAAAAAATGCGAAGAGAAAAACGTTCTCTTCATCAATGATGTTTCCGCGACGATCGGCGCGCCAGAAGCAACCTATGGTGACATCATCATCGGCAGCTGCAATCGATGGAAGCCGTTGCCGTTGGGAAAAGGAGGATTCATCGCGACCGATTATTTTTTAGAACAAGAGGAACCGTCATTAGATTATGCAAAACTTGTTCAGTTATTGGAAACGTTGCCTGAACGATGCACGAAAGCATTCCATGCAGCCAACAAGCTCAAATTATTTTTAGAAAAGTATGATATTATTCGTTCCGACCATAAGGGTTACAATGTCATCGTCGCTTGCAAGGAGGAAGAGAAGGAAAGATTAATAAACTTGGTCAAAGACTTCGATGCATCAATAGAGCATACTGATTGCCCACGGTATATCCGTGTTTTGGAACCAGGAATCAGTTTCGAGATTAAGAGAAGATTCAACGATGGTGTGTAACGATGGACTGCAAAGAACCAGAATCAATGGATGAACTCATCTACTTTTCCCGAAGAACGTTAGAGCCTAAAGGCAAAGCTATGGCGTGGGCGTACAAGCAGGAGTGTCCGAAGTGTAAAAAGGCGTTGATGGGCAAGCCGGTGGAGAAAGGCAAGATCAAGATACGGGCAACCGAGTATGTCTGTCCTGCGTGCGGCTATGCCAAGCCAAAACTTGAGCACGAGAAGGAACTCGTGATGTGTATCAAATATATGTGTCCGAAATGTGATCATGAAGGTGTGGGTACTACTGGCTATCCGATGAAGACGTATCAGGGCGTCAAGGCTCGTGTTGTGCAGTGCGAGGCGTGCGGCGAGAAGATTGCCATCACGAAGAAGATGAAGGATCCGAAGAAGAAAGGCGCCGTGGATGACGATTAATATTTTTTGAGATAGTTCTTTGGTTTGAACTCTCTAACCTTGCCTTTTTTTGCCTGCCTAAGCGAGCGAAGCATACTTTTGAGAAACTCGTTTTGTTCTTTGATGTCTTCTTTCATTGTTTTTCCTCTAGCGTAAAGTCTGTCATTTCCTTTGCGATTGCTTTACAGAGCTTTTCTCTTTCCTTAACCAGTTCTTCTTTCATCGTTATGTTGTGGTGTTTTGTCGCTTATATTATTTGTCCTTTCGTTTAAAAATAATATGATGTTATCGATTTCTTTCCTAATGTATGTGATGGTCTTCTCTTGGTCTTTCCTTGTTTTAGTTCTCTAAACCATGTTCTACCAAGTGGTTTTCCTTTGTTGAATGGGTTTTGTCGTACTTCTTCGAGTTGTTTTATGAATCTTTTTCGGATATGAACAGGGAGTTTGTTGAATTGCTTGGTGAATTCAGGTGTTTCGATAATGGTATATTTTTGCATTATCTGTTGTTGTTTATTTAAGGGGCTTTTTGGTTGTTTTTCAAATACTGTTCGTTTTTGTCAGAAATCATTTTACGACGACTAAACCTTTTTAAACAACGGTGACTTCTTGGCTCGTATGGTTGAGTATTTCCCGAACCCTGAGGATGACGAATCACAGCAGGAAAAGAACAGGGAGTTCGAGGAGATCCATGCATCTGACAAGGACGTGACCTGGACACAGGACCCGAAGAGTTACATCACCATCATGCCGTATCCCCGCAAGCAGAAGATCATGGCGAGGATCTATTCTGTCAAGAACGAGAAGCTGTACCTCATCGACGGCGACACGCCAAAGCAAGTGTATTACAAGATCATCGCCATGGGTCTCGTCACCAGGATGGAGCACGCAGCGTATCTGGGGAAGGAGCTGCAGAAAGCGTACGTCGCATTAAAGCATGGCTTGTATTTCAACCAGGATGACGAGCTGGACTTCAACAAGAAGATCAAGGATTAGTCTGCGAAGTGCTGGTGCGTGAACCTGACGGTGCGCATGTTGTGGTCGATGTCTTTCTTCAGGCTGTTGATGCTGTGGAAGTGGTTGTCGACGTGCTCGTTGTCCGAGAAGATGCTCTCGCTCTCTTCGCGCTTGCCGAACACGGTCTGCTCGAGCATGACCGGGATTTGCTTGAGGTATTCCCAGTCTTTCTTTGTCATCTTCTTGTGGGGCATCTCATTGATGACGTCGACGATGTTCTCCAGCTTCTTGCAGATGTCCCGATAGCACAATATCTCCTCGTCGTACGTGATGTTGTTCTCCCTCCGCACCTTGTGGTTGCGCAACGAGGCGAAGATGATCCTTTTCGAAAGGATGTAGAGCTTGTCCACGGACATCTCGATGTCGTCGACCGTCTCTTGCTTGCCTTGCTCCGCCGCTTCGATCATGAGTTTGGACAGGTAGATTATGCGACGCATGATTTTTTGCAAGGTGATGTTGAACTCGTTGAACAAGAATGCTACTTCTAGGTGGCCGTCTCCTTCTTGGACGACGTCGTAGCCTTCGAGGTAGGGGAGTGTTTTTTTGAGTTCCATTACTTTTTCGTAATCGTATTCTTCCCAGAAGAAGCGGATGTTGTTCACGTTCTTCTCATAGCAGTACATGATGAAGTCCGTGATGTTCTTGATGCCTTCCAGCTTGAACGAGACGCTCTCTTGTTCTTGCTGCGGCTGGTTGCCTGCGGTGATGATGAGTGTGTTATCGGGTGCTTCGTTGATGCAGATGGTGTCTTGTGCTTTGAGCTTGTTGCGCACCACCCATTCTTTTGGGAGTGATGTTGCGAAGCTCCTGTTCCCCACCACCTGAATCTTCCTCACTTCCATGGTATAGAACCTTTTTGTTGAAGTATATAAATTTTTTTATAAAAAAATAGTTTTTTGTTAATTGTTGTTTGCTAGTTTCTTATGTAATATATAAAAAAATATAAATGGCTGCTATATAATTTCTTTACTTTTTTTTAGTTCCAACCATCCCAGAGATCATCAGTATCAATAACACGTACGTCTAATATTTGAATAGTATACGCGTCGAGAAAGTTAATATCCTCATCCATAAGTAGCTGGCCTTCTTTCGTCCTGTATAAAAGCATTCTTTACCACCCTATAAAAGTCTGTATTTACCACCCTTTGCCCAATGCATAAAATAATAAGCTGAGGAACTATGTTACACAAAAAAAAGTAGTCACTTGCTCTATACCTTTATTGAATACGAATCTTTAAATACGATGTTCTGTCCTCACATCACGGGTGATTCCTTTCAAAAAAATTCTTGTGACCTCGGCATTGCCGTACGTGAACAACGTGCCGCACCTCGGCAACCTCATCGGAGCAGTCCTGTCGGCAGACGTGTATGCGCGTTTCGCCAAGTCCTATTATGGTGAAGAGAACGTGCTGTATATTTGCGGTGCTGATGAGCACGGCACGACGACCGAGATGAAGGCGAAGGAAGAAGGATTGTCGCCGCAACAGCTCTGCGACAAGTATTACAAGATCCACAAGGACATCTATGACTGGTTCAGTATCGATTTTGACATCTTTGGCAGGACCGCGCATCCGACCCAGGTCAAGAATGCTCAGGCCATTTTTACCAAGCTGTACGACAACGGCTACGTCGTCGAGGACGAATTGGAGCAGACCTATGATGAGCAGGCAAAACAATTCCTCGCTGACCGCTATGTTGAGGGGACGTGTCCGCACTGCAAGTTCGAAGGCGCGCGCGGCGACCAATGCGATGGCTGCGGCAAGATGCTGAATCCGAAAGAGTTGCTTAACCCTGTTTCAAAAATTACTGGTACGACGCCGGTGATCAAGAAGGTCAAGCATTTATTCTTGGACTTGGAGAAACTGCAGCCTTTGCTAGAAGCATGGGTGAATGAGCAATCAGTGGCGGGCGCGTGGGCCACGAACGCGAAGAACGTCACCCAGGGCTGGCTCAAGGAAGGATTGAAGAAAAGATGTATTACTCGCGATCTCAAATGGGGCATTCCTGTTCCTTTGCAAGGGTGGGAAAACAAGATTATTTACGTTTGGTTTGAGGCTCCCATAGGGTATATCTCCATCACTGAACAATTGCTCGGGGAAAAGTATGATGAGTGGTGGCAAAATCCTGAGCATGTCAGGCTCGTCCAGTTCATGGGCAAAGACAACATTCCGTTCCACACCATCTTGTTCCCAGCGACATTACTTGGTACAAAAGACCAATGGACCTTGGTGCATCATCTCTCAAGTACTGATTACTTGAACTATGAGGACGGCAAGTTCTCGAAATCAAACAAGCTTGGCGTGTTCGGTGATGACGCGCAAAAGACTGGTCTGCCAGCAGACACGTTCAGGTATTACCTCTTGTCTGTCCGGCCAGAGACCTCTGACACCCAGTTCAGCTGGCATGACTTCGGCGAGCACGTGAACAACGAGCTCGTCGCGACATTAGGCAATCTCATCAACCGGACGTTGGTGTTCATCAGGAATTATGCTGACAGTAAAATTGCTGAACAAGTTCCACCTGATCCTTTCTGGGACTCTGTCAAGAAGAAAGAGACTACCGTGACACGATTATTGGAACAAGTGAAGCTTCGTGATGGTTTGCAGGCGGTCATGGATGTCGCGCGAGAAGGCAATCAATACTTTCAAGCAGCGCAGCCATGGAAGACCATCAAGGAAAAACCGGAACAAGCGCACCGATCATTGTATTACTTGGCGCACCTGTGCAAAGACCTCGCCATCTTGTTGCAACCATTCTTGCCAAGCACGAGCAAGAGCATCTTCTCGCAACTAGGCATCGAGGAAAGAGCATGGGACGACCTTGGCGTGTTGGACCTCGGCGGCCAAATCATTAAGGAACCACGACACCTCTTCAAGACCATAAAAGAGGAAAGGATCGAGGAGTTGCGCGAGCGGTTCAGCGGCAAGCAAGGAACAACGCCTGAGGACGCGTTCAAGACGTTTGACTTGCGCGTCGCGAAGATAACGCGGGTGGAGCAGCACCCGGACGCCGAGAAGTTGTACGTCGAGACGCTCGATGTCGGCTCTTTAGGGGAAAAGAAGATCGTGTCAGGCCTGAAAGGCCATTATGCGCCTGAGGACTTGGTAGGCAAGCACATCATCTTGGTCGCGAACCTCAAACCAGCGAAGCTGCGCGGCGTGGTGAGCCAAGGCATGCTCTTGGCGGCAGAGGACGACAACGACAACGTCGGGCTGGTGCTAGCACCCCATGCGAAGCCAGGGGACGCCGTCACCCTGCCCGGCATGACGCCCAACCCGAAGGGGCAGGTAGACATCAAGGCGTTCTTCAGCGTGACCATCGACGCCGCCAAGGACGGCGCGTCAGTGGGTGGCAAGCCGTTGCTCGCCGCAGACGAGCCAGTGGTCATCGACAAGGGCGTCGTCGGGCAAGTCCGCTGATGCCCGTCGTACACCATAGAAAACTATATAAATGCCGGGTTCGGGGGTAATCCTTGTATTTTCATACGAGAAAGAGGTGGCTCTGTGAGGAAAGCAGCGGCGTTACGACCACTCATCATTTGCTGTTGTATATTCCTCTTGCTCCTCTCCTTTGCCGCAGGTGACCCCTCACTATCATCCGCGGACTTCGTCTGGGCCAGTCCGAGCGGCGGCTTCGAGAACATCGTGTACCTCAACCCCGACGTGCCCTCATCGGCCATGATACTCTTCACCTTCGCGGACGAGGACAACATCAGCACGATCCTCGTCGACTACGCGATGGCGAATCCCACCGCTGATCCGAGCACGATGCGAGAAGAAATCCAGACCGATGATCAATGCCTCACGGGCAGCAGCGGATTGACGTGCAAGACCCACGTGTTCGTCATCAACACCGACCAATCATCAGTGCCAATCAACTTCACCGTCACCCTAGACAACGGGACGACGCTGCCCTACAGGAAGGACTACACGTTCATCGTCGACGGCACGTCGCCGGAAGTCACCTTCCTCGGCACGGACGCCTGTGCGGGCGGCGTCTGCTACATCGGCACGCACGACACGAAGGTGCGGGCGGACATGCAGGACGACAAGGCGAGCTTCCACAAGATGCACATCGCATTCGCCGTCGGCAACGACCACGAGCCGGCCTTCTCCTGCGACGGCCTGTCCTGCTGGGCGTTTGTCAGAACCGATTGTCAGGACGGCGACCAGGTACGAGCGGCAATCGATCCTTTTGACACGGGCCCGAGCAGGGACGACGCGGGGAACGCGTTGACCGGGCTGCTGACCGCTGACCTGACCTGTGACGCTCTTGAGCCGACGCTTGTCGGCACACCGGTCATCACGGTCGCTCGTGACATGCCGACCGAGAACCCGGAGGCTCCGAGCGCGCTCCCTTTCGTTTCCATCGGCGACATCGTGACCGTGACGTTCGTTGTCCGTGAGGAGACGAGCCCGTCCGTGTCGGCCACGATCGACCTCTCCTCGCTCGGCGGCGAAGAGGTGGCTGCTGCTTGCCAGCAGGACGCTACGGATACGGCGTTGTGGGAGTGCACGGCGTCGTTCACCGTGAACTTGCAAGAGCCGGTGCGTGACGTGTCCTTGCCGATCATCGTCGCTGACGTCGTGAACAACACGGACATCTTCGAGGACGCCGTCGCGTTCGGCGTTGTCGGCGTGATAGGGGAGGCGCCGGATGATTGGCGTTCCATCACCGATTCGAGGACGATGGCCGCGAACAAGGGCTACTTGCACTACACCCCGAAGGATTTCTTCCTGCCGTTGACCTTGTCGCCGAAGACGCCCGGGGCGACGCTCTTGGATGTCAAGGCCGTGCAGTCGCCGTGCAAGCCGGTCGAGGATGATGATGGCTTCTTGTTGGGGTCGGCCAGCGATATGCGCGTGGAAGTGGTCTCTTTCAGTCGTCGGGGCGTGTTGCTCAGGGGCATGCTCAACACCGGCAGCCATTACGATAATGAGAACTTGACCGAGTTGCAGTACGTCTGCCAGCTGGACATCCAGACGTTGCGCGGCGAGTACGTGCCGTTGCAACGGGAGCAGGAGAACTTCACTGTGACGATCGAATTGCACGATTCCAACACCATGGGCGAGCAGGTGCAACGGGAGATCGAGGATGTACTGGCTGCGTCGGAGGCGAAGATGGAGTCGATACGGACGTTGCAGAACATATTCAACGTACTTAAATCGACATGCACTATTTTCAGCTTGCCGAAGAGCATCGGCGGCGCATTATCTGCTGCGAGCGCGCCTTTGAAGATGGTGACGGTGACGAGGCCTGCGGGGTTAGCGATGGATACCGCGAGCGCTACCATACAAGGGACGGTTGAGGGTTTGGAGATCGTTCAGCAGGTGTGTAATTTCTTGTCGTGCGACGGCTCGCTGTACTCCAAGGCGTTGGGCAACACCGGTGTCGCTGACGTGTTGGACACCGTTGCGAAGGCGGCTGGCCAGCCGAACTTCCAAGCGACCATGAACCCTTATGACAGCTGGGTCAATGCCGCGTTGATGGGGTGCATGCCTGCCATTACGTACCATGTGGAGCGCTACCAGGCGATTGAGTGCAACTACATCGCTTGTCTTTCCAAGGGTGTGATTGAGGGTACGGAGACGATCAAGAGCTGCCAGGACGCGCGTGGGTTTGCGAAGTGCACGTTCGTCATGGGCGGCGTCCTGAACGGCATCCCCTTCGCTAGCCTGCTCAAGGACGTCATGAACCAGCTAGTCGAGGTCGCCTCCGACCCGGTAAGCCTGTTCTCCGTCGCCGGGCTGTCCATCCCGTGCCTCGCGGAGGACGCGGTTGACGCTACCGGAGTGGTGGGTGCGTTGTGCCGCGCGTCTGCCGGCGTGTCCGGGTTCATCGAGGCGGTGAACACCATCAACCAGATTGGCAACCAGGTCTCCCGGGCGTTCACGTTCAGCAGCGGCTTGGACGCGTGCAGCACGGTGCGGCAGAACATCGACTCGACGACGAAGTACTGGAATTATTACAACGATCCGACCGGTCGTGCAGGACCTGACATGTTCCGGCAGTATGACCCTTTTGACGAGGATCAGAACCAGGTGGGCGCGTCGCAGTGCTCGCCGTACACTGGCTGCACGACCACCATACAGGACGAGGACGGTCGTCAGCACACCATGACCATGCTTCCTGACGGGAATGATGGCTTCAGCGTGTACGTGGATGCTCGTGGCGTCTCGCCCTACGCGGCGAAGGGGTCCAAGTATGATCCTCTTGGGAGCGACCCCGAGAGCTATGCGGGGATACGCGGGAAAATTGTTCCTATAAGTGATGATGGAAAAACTGATAATGGTATAGTATTCCGAACAGTTGATAATCAGAATTATTATTTTAATACTGAAGGGTTAGGGCAGTACTTCATGGATGAGAATGACAACTTGATTTTTGATCCGGAGAGTATGGGCTACGCCATAAAGCAAGGCGTGGACTCGGCGAAGCAATATGATGACGACATGCAGCGACACCTCGACGATCCGAAGTATGCTGGTTTCCTCCGCTCCTACGAGCAGTACATGGAGGGCCTGCGGCATTACGCCGACGCCATTTCCGAGGCCGTTGTCAAGGAGCAAGAGGCGGACGCCGCGTACCAAAGCCTGCAAGCATATGATCGGAACGTGCGGAGGCGCGACCGGCAGAACACAAAGCTGGCAAAGTTCAAAGAGGACTTGCTCGAGCAGTACGATGATGCTGATACGGATGAAGCGACGAAAGCGGCCATCGAAAAGATGATTAATCCTAGTAATGGAAAGCTTCGTGAGGATGGCATTAGGCACCCAGACTTCGAGAGCATGGGCTTACAGGCGATCAAGGATCTCAGCAAGGAGTTCAGGAAGGGGGCTGGCTTGCTCGATAGGAGGGATGCGTATCAGGCGAGCATTGATCAAGCAGATGAGTATATAGAAGAGTATATAGTAAAAAGCGTTGAGGAGGATCAGGGAAGCCGCATCTTTGGTCGCGAAACGGAGGACGGCCAGCTTGTTGCGGTCTTTATCGAGAGTGATGGAGAGGTGGAACGCGTCGAAGTCAGTTATGATACTTATAAAGGACCTGCTAAGGCTGCTGCCCGTGAGGAGCGCAAGAAACAGCAAATAATAAAGAAGGAGAACAAGAAGCGGATGAACAAGGCGCAGGCGGCGCTGGAGACGCAGAAGCACGTCCTGGACAACTGGCGCGGCGCGGCGAACATCGCCGCTTCATACCATCGGTTGACGAGGAACGTGAACACGTTCACGAACTTCTTGGAAGAGGACCTCGGCGTGTGCATGTTCTGCCACTTCAACTACTTGCCAGAAGAGATGATAGACCGCTTCCAGGACTTCCTGGACGGCGGGTTGACCGAGAGGATCTGCAAGCCGAAGCTGGGCAAGGGCTCAGGCGCGTTGATGGTGAACAGGATTGCTTCAGGCTACGTCAGCGCCGCGCACCTCGAAGGCATTGGTATCAGCCACTCGCTCGACGACAACAACTTCACGTACCGGTTGCACGTGTACGTTGCGCACGCGGCAGCGACGGAGGAGAACTTGTCGTTCAGCATTGTGCTCAAGGACACCGACACAGGAACGCACGAGCGTGTCGAGCTTGACGGCGAGGACGTGTTCGTCGTCGAGCAAGGAGAAGAGTTCAAGCGCACCAAGGGACGATTCGTGAGCTATAACACCGATGAGTTCTATGACCGGGTGTGCCTGCGCTTCCATAACGAGAATCTGCAGCGATGGTTCGACGTCGTGCGCAAGAAGAACCGCAACGAGTTCTGCAGGGAGTTGGAAGAAGGATGAACCAGAAAAAGGCGCAGGTCACATTGTTCGTCATCATCGGGCTCGTCCTCTTGCTCGTCGTGGCGCTGTTCTTCACCATCAGGGAGACGGGCGTCGAAGACGTCTCCACAGATACAGAGACTGTCCACGACTTCTCAGCGGCCGTTGCTACGTACGAAGCCGCGGCTGCGCAGTGCATGGCATCGGAAGGCGAACGTCTCATCAAGCGGATCATGGCGAACGGCGGCTACCTCGACCCGGCTGCCGAAGGGCTCGTCGCCGTGGAAGCCTTCCCGACAAGGGGATCGGCGTTGTCCCTCGGCGGAGACCTCATCGTCCCGTACTGGGTGGAGCACCGTGGCAGCCTCACCTGCCGGCAGGACTGCACGTTCTTCATCCGGGTACCGCCGTTGACCTCGCACGAGGACGAGCCCGGGATGAGCGTCGAGGAGCGATTGGGATCGGTGTTACCTGACGAGATCAAGGCTTGCCTGGACAGCATCGAGGTCGACCCCGACTATGACCTAGTGCGGGCAGGGGAATACGATGTCAGCGTCGCCATCGGGGAAGAGCGCGTCACGTACGACCTGCAAGAACCGGTGACGTTCACCTATAAACCGACAGGTGCGACGATGACACTGCACTCAGTGCAAGGAGAGAGCGATGTCGAGCTCAGGAAGCTGTACGACACGGCCACCTCGCTCGTCGAGCATATGGAATTCGACAACGCCACGTCCTCGTTCGGCGATGCCGTCACGCACATCATCCAAGCGTACAGCATGACCAACGACGCGGAGCTGCCGCCCATGAGCGGCGGCGCAGATTTTGGGACCGACGCTCCCAGGACGTGGCTGTTGCCGGACGTGAAGGAAGCGCTGCAGCTACGCCTCGCTGACAACCTGCCACTGATACAGGTCCGCGGCTCAGCGACGCAGTTCCTCTTCCTCGACCCGAACCAGTTCTCGCAGGTCATGTACAACTCAGGCCCGTTCAGCCCGGACATCTACTTCCAGTACCCCGAGTACGTGCCTCAGGTATCGTTCGGGTTCTTCTACGACCCGGCATGGGACATCGAGTTGCAGGTCTCGCCAAGCAACGGCTACTTGATATCGCCCGAAGGGGGGTCGTTCAACCTGATTCCGGGGTTAGGGTTCGGGATGCATGATTACAGCTTCGTGTATGACGTGCGCTTGCCCTTGCTCATCGTCCTCACCGATGTCGCCGCGTTCGACGGCGACGGCTTATCGCTCATCTTCGCGATAGAGACGGGACTCGCGGGCAACGAGCCCATCCTGTACACGCAAGCGCCCGAGCTGACGGTGAACGACACGTACGATTATTTCAGCGACGAGGATTACTTCCTCGACAGCGTCGCTTTCATCACTGCGCAGGACGCGTTCACCGGCACGCCTCTGGAGAACGTCTCGGTCACCTATATGTGCGGCGAGGACGCCGTCCACGTCGGCACGACTGACGAGCAGGGAATGGTCGTGGATTTCATGCCGTTCTGCATCGGCGGCCTCCTCACCGGTTCTCGGGAAGGGTACTACGCGGGCAGCGTGCCGGTAAGCGTCGTGGATGACGAGGACGTCGCGGTCACGTTGAACTTCACGCCGTTGCAGACGTTCGACTTGCAGGTACGATCATTGCTGCTGTCCAGATATGATGCTGAGAGCGGCCTCTGGAATGTGAGTAGTGATGAACGGTTCATCGCCGTGGATGACCGGTTGATGCTGACACTGTCGAGGAAGGTGTTGCCGGGCGAGAACGAGCACGTCGAGGTCAAGGTTATCAATTATTCCAACGAAGCAGAACAGACGGTCATGCTGGCTGCGGGGACGTACGATGTCGAGGCGTACTTGTTCACTGACGTCTCACAAGATCCTTTCATCATCCCTGAGGACGAGGTGTGCGCCGGTGGTATCTTCAACAGGGAGTGCCACACGCTCGAACCGATAGTCTTCAACGACACATTGTTCCGCGGCGGTTATCACTCGCTCGTCGACGAAGGCGGCGGGTTCGAAGTCACCGCTGATGATTACCAGAACGACACGCTCATCGTGAAGTATTTGGAGATTGACCCGAGTGACGTCCGGAAGCACGAAGACCTTGAGATACTGG
>WJKR01000065.1 GCA_014729015.1 Candidatus Woesearchaeota archaeon
GAATTGGTGCAGGATGGAAATCAGGGATAAAACGTTCTTGGAGAGGGGGAAACGAGGGGTCACGTACACCGGGAATCTCGGTGGTGAGCAGGTGTTGGTGAAACGATGCAATCCTGCTGCGGACGTGGACACGATCAAGCACGAAGCGGTGATGCTGCAGCACCTGAACAAGTACGGCATCGGACCCCGTTTCGTCGCCTACGAGGACGGCCAATTGGTCAGGGAGTTCGTTGCCGGTGAGCGCATCGAGGATTTCTTGGGGCGCGCCACCGCTGCTGAGGCGAGGAGCGTCATGTTGCAATCGCTGCAGCAATGCAAGAAGCTGGATGACGTGCGGGTGAACAAGTTCGAGATGACGCACCCATACAAGCACATCCTGGTTGATAAGGACGGTAAGGTCACGATGATCGATTTCGAGCGGTGCAAGCACTCGGAGAAGCCGAAGAACGTGACGCAGTTCTGCCAATACGTCGCGCGGTTGCAGCCGTTGCTGGCGAAAAGCGGGTTGTCCATCGACGGGGAACAGGTGAAGGAACTGGGAAAGCAGTACAAGCGACGAGGGTATGACGAAGGAGTGTTCAAGGCATTGGAGGAAGTATTCCTGTGACGTCGATGTTCGCTGAAAAGGTGCACGCATTTTTGCGAAAAGTGCCGAAAGGGAAGGTGACGACGTATAAGGAATTGGCGAACGCCATGGGCACCAGAGCATATCAAGCCATCGGTCAAGTGATGCGTACTAATCCGTACGCGCCACGTGTGCCTTGCCATCGGGTTGTCGCTTCGGACGGGAGTATTGGCGGTTTTCGTGGTGAGTGGCAGCAAGGAAAGGAAGTCATGAGGAAAGTAGTGTTGCTCAAACGAGAAGGGGTCACCGTGAAGAGTGGCAAGGTAAGGGATTTCGAGAGGAAGCTCTGTCGGTTCTAGATCTTTTTCTTCTTGGTCTTCTTGATCTCTTTCTCCAGGTCCAGTTTGTCCAGGAGTTCCTTGTACCGGTTCCTGATGGTCACTTCGGTCACGCCGGCCACGTCGGCGACTTCTCGTTGCGTCCGTTTCTCGCCGTTGATGAGCGCGGCGACGTAGAGTGCTGCCGATGCTATACCGGTCGGCCCCCTGCCAGAGGTCAATTCGACGTGCTGCGCCTCCTCGATTATCTCGACCGACTTGCTCTGCGTCTCCGCCGACAATTTCAGTGCTGAGGCAAACCTCGCGATGTAATCGGCCGGGTTGGATGGCAATATCTTGATGCCGAGTTCTCTGGTGATGAACCGGTACGTCCTGCCGATCTCCTTCTTCTCTATCGAGGAGGCTTCTGAGAGCTCGTCTAGGGTACGGGGGACGTCGTGTCTTCGGCAAGCGGCGTACAACGCGCCGGCGACGACGCTTTCCATGCTCCTACCGCGCACCAACCCTTTTTGTACTGCCAAGGTGTATATCCTCGATGCTTCCTCTTCTACCGAGGAAGGCAGCCGGAGATATGAGGAGACCCTTTTCAGCTCTGCCAACGCCAGTTTCAGGTTCCGCTCGATGGCTGTGGAGATGCGTTGCTGCCATTTCCGTAATCTGAAGAACTTGTTCTTGTTCTTGCCGTCCAACCGGTAGTAGTCCGACTTGGTGCCGACGTCTGTGCCTAACCCTTGGTCGAACTGGGTGTAGGACATGGGCGCTCCTGTCCTGCGTTTCCGCTCTGCCGCGTCTGAGTCGAATTCTCGCCATTCTTGGTCGAAGTCGACCATCTTTTCCTCGACGACGAGGCCGCAGTCCTTGCAGATAATCTCCCCTTTCTCTTGGTTCCAGAGAAGGTTGAGCGAGCCGCACTCTGGGCATTTCTTTACGAAGCCGGTCATGATTTCCCCCTTGTCACGCCAACCACTGGAGTGACGACAATATATTTATAAATAAAAAACTACCTTCTTATTTAAAATTTTCGCTTTTTTCTAGTTCTTATTTATGATTTACGCAAGCCTTATAAGGAAAAGAAGAGAGGAAATGTTTTTATAGGACGTCAGCGCAGGAAGCAAAGATGGGGAGCGCCAAGAACACAGCAAAGCAGCAAACCAAGAAAAAAAAGGAAGGTGAGGAGATGAAACCCGCAAAGCACGGCCAGAGTTGGTCAATCGATCTCATCGTCGGCGTGATAATCTTCATGCTCGTCATTGCCATCTTCTACGCATTCGTCGGTTCCAAGCCAGAAAGGCCGCTGGAAAAACTGCAGGAAGACGCCCGGATGACGAAAGCGAGCATCAGCGACGACGAGGCGTCGCTCGGCATAATCGTCAACGGCAGAATCAACGAGACCCGGTTCGACGAACTCTGCAGCATGCCATACGAAGAACTCAAAGACCAGCTCGGCATCGAGAACGACGTGTGCATCTACCTCGAGGACGACCAAGGAAACATCATCCCCTGCGGCGCGAACAAGGCAGGCATCGGCAACGGCGAAGACATCGAAATCGGCAACGACGTCAAATGCGGCGCGACCATCCCCTGACTGATGCCTCATGCCTTGCTCCAGCCTCCCGTCATTCCTCGCAGGGTTCTTCGGCATGCTGGGCGCGCTCGGCGGCGTCATAGTAAGCAACGCAGCCCACGAAGAGCTCAAGTCGGCGAAGAAGACGTTCTCCTTGCTCGCCGAGAGCCTCTTCCTCTTCACCGCGGGCCTGTTCTTCTTCCAGGCAGGATTTATCATCCTCGTCCTCTCACTGCTCCTCTGCGGCACCGTGCTGCACGCGTTCCGCGGCCAGGAGCAAGGCAAGCTCATCGCGTTCATGACCATCATCCTGCTCGTCCTCACCTTCGACACGTCGCTGTTCCCGCTCATCGCCGGGTGCTTCTTCGTCATCGGCCTGATCGAAGGAGGACTGTGGTGCGCGCACCACGAAAAAATGGTCTGCCGAGGATTACTGCGCCAGGAGCTCTGGCAGGCATTCTTCCAGGATCACAGCCTTTACCTCATCCTCCCCTTCGCAGGCCTCATCTTCTTGCTCTAGCGCCTCCGTCGCGGGGGCGGTCCAGGCGCGGGCCGGCGACCGTAGCGAAACGTACTTAAACCACTCAGGGTTTTTCAGGGATACGCCCCCGTGGTGTAGCCTGGATACATCGCTCCTCGCACGGAGCGTGGCAGAGAGCATTGAGGCTTGCGGAGCCTTAGACCCGGGTTCAAATCCCGGCGGGGGCATAGCCGATGACCAAGACCAGGCCGAACCGCAACGTTTAAATATGACCCTTGGAATATAGGTTGGTTGTTGGGGTAACCGAACATATAGGAAGCTACATATATATGAAAAAATATTTAATTGAAAAGATGAATACTTAAATGTAATTGTACGCAAGAAAACAACAAGGGGAAACGCATGGGCAAAAACAAGAAAATCTTCAACACGTTCTTCCGCGAAAAGCCCGCCATGATGCTCATCACCCTCCTCAACAAGAACAACGACATCTACGCCTCGTCACTCGCGAAAATCGTCGATTGCACGTACAGCCACGTCGTCAAGATACTCCAAGAGATGCAAAAAGCAGACCTCATCTCGTTCGAGAAACAAGGACGGCTCAAAGTGCTCACCCTGACCAAGAAAGGGCAAGACGTCGCGCAGCACATCGACGCCATCAGGAACGCGCTGTAATCACCCCTTCACGACATCCTTACAACCAAAACAAGGCGCAGCCAGAAATCCATCAATCTTCTTCTGCGGGTCAAAACAACAACCCTTGATATGGAACTTGCAGCTGGTGCACGCAGCGGACGACTGCTCCAACGGCGTGAACAACGGTTTGACCACAATACTCACCTCCTACCACCTAGCACGCAAAGAGTATAAAAAACTTGCGTTCTCACATGAACTTCTTGAGGGAAAGGCTGCCCCTCGATGCCTTGACCTGGACAGAATCAGTCTCCTTGAACGCCGTCAACTTCGAAACAATCTCCGGCAGCAAGATGCGCGCACCCCTAAAATCGAGCTGCGTGATGACCTCCTGCTCCCGCAGCCGGTCATGGCCGTTACCATTGAGATCACCCATGATATCCTTCGCGGCCTTGTCCTTCAGCACCTGCAACTTCTCCTTCGTACGCCCATACAAGTACTTCGCAATCTTGTCGGCGACATCGACCTTCGTGGCCGCCGTGATGCCCCGCAACCCCGGGCTGATATTAATCTCCACGATCAACGGGCCGGTCGGCCCCTCCAAGATGTCCACGCCACATATCTCCGCACCGACCGACTGCGCTGCGTCCACGGCGAGCTTCTTCATGTACGCGTCGGGGACGAACGCTTCACCGGCAGCCCCAGCATGGATGTTCGCCCGCTTGTCCACGCCGTGTCCCTTGCGCTTCATCGCGGCGACGACGTTATCGCCGATCACGACGAGCCGGACATCAGAGGAGCCCGTCTCCACATACTCCTGTACGAGGAATGGTTGCTTCAACGCATCCAGAGCGTCAAGGATGGATGACGCACTCGCGAACGAGTCCGCGAACATCACCCCTTTCCCTTGGGTGCCCTGCGGGAACTTCATAATGATAGGATAGTTCATCTTCGACAGCACGGCGCGAGCCGCCTCGATAGTCGCGGAGAGATAGGTGCGCGGCATGGGCATGCTCTTCTGCTGCAACGTCAGCTGCGTCAACAGCTTGTCGTGTGCCAACGTGTAAGCACGCGGCTCGATAGGGAGAAAGACGCTCTCACTAGTAGAGAACAGGTCTGCGAGCGCCCGTAAGAGCTGCGCGTACCTGAACGACCCCTTGATAAACAAGCAATCGTAATGCGCGACGGGCTTCCCCTTGAAAAGCACTTCTGCCCTCTTGCCCGAGAAGTTGATGTCGATGTGCTTGATGTACAGGTGGTCGACCTCGTCAAAGTATTTCCTCATGGCCTTGACCGTCCATTGTGAACTCTTGCTGTTGCCCGCGATGACTGCTGCCTTCATACTCTCACCTGTTCGGGTCGATGAGGAATCCTCGTCTGAGGACGTTCTGCCCTATCAACACCTTGTACTTCATGTGTTCCCGGTCCGCAAGCGTGAATTTCTCCGTCAGTTGTTTCCCCCTGATAATGATCGTCGCCTTGATGACCGGCCGGAGCTTGTTGCCGTGCGCGCTCTTCACCAACCGCGATTCGATGACCGGGCCGAGCTTGAGCTTGCTCGCCAATTTGTAGTCCACGCTGCTCTTGGTGGCACCGGTGTCAACCCTTGCCCGGAGCTGCTCCTTTGCACCGTTGTTCGTTATCTCCACATCCTCAATCATGCCGATGATGATTCTACCGGGAACCTCGTCTTTCATAATGCATCAACGCTCGCTGAGAAGAGAGCATAAACCAGGATTATTTAAATGCTTTTTGCAAGGAAACATTTAAAAGATACGAGGGGGTTTGGTACGAGCATGGTGATTAAGCAGGGGAAACAGGTCAATTTCGCGGCATATCACTGGGCGTTCGCCTCTGCAAGGAAAACCATTAAAGAACATGGCGTGCAGGACCGCTACACCTGCGCTTCGGGCATTACACCGTCTGGCACCATTCACATCGGCAATTTCCGCGAAATCATCACCGTCGACCTGGTCACGAGGGCCTTTCGGCGCATGGATCTGCGGGCCCGCCACATCCATTCCTGGGATGACAATGACGTGTTCCGCAAAGTGCCAAAGAACCTGCCGCGGCAGGAGATGCTGCGGGAGCAGTTACGGAAGTGCATCGCTGACATCCCTGACCCGTTCGGCGAGGAGGAGAGCTATGCAGCGAAGCACATGCAGGACGTTGAGGAAGCCGTCGCCCGCGTGGGCATCGCACCGGAGTTCATCAGGCAGTCGGTCAAGTATCGTCGGTGCGCGTATGCGGAGCAGATGAAGGAGGCGCTCGAGGCCACGGACGTCATCAGAAGCATCCTCAACGAGTACCGCAAGGAACCGCTCCCTGAAACGTGGTTGCCGGTCAGCGTGTTCTGTGACCGCTGCAAGAAGGACACCATCACCTCATTAGCATACCACGGCGGGTATGAGCTTTCCTACGTATGTGCGTGCGGCCATGAAGAAACGTTCGATTTCCGCAAGAAAGGAATCGCGAAACTGGTGTGGCGGGTCGATTGGCCCATGCGCTGGAAGTACGAGGACGTGCATTTCGAGCCTGGCGGCAAGGACCATTCCACGGTCGGCGGCTCCTTCGACACGGGCAAGCAGATTGTCGCCGAGGTGTGGCAGGGCAAGGCCCCCTCGTATCAGATGTATGACTTCATCCGTATCAAAGGTGGGGGTGGAAAAATCTCTTCTTCCGCCGGCCAGGTCATCACGGTACAGGACTGTCTGGAGATTTATGAGCCGGAGGTGCTCCGGTACTTATTCACCGGTACGCGTCCCAACGCGGAGTTCGCGATCTCGTTTGACGCCGACGTCATCAAGATATATGAGGATTTTGATCGGTGCGAACGCGTGTATTACCGTGTCGACGAGGCTAACGAGAAGGCGTACGAGAAGCAGAAATACATCTATGAGTTCTCGCAGGTGGACGAGGAGGTCAGCAAGATTCCGGAGCAGTGCCCGTTGCAGGTCGGGTTCCGCCATCTCAGCACGATCGTCCAGATAAAGGATTTGGATGAGGAGTCGACGTACGCTTTCTTCAAGGACCGTGTGAAGAACCGGCATGATGAACTGCGCCTGCGGACACGTATCAGTTGCGTCAAGCACTGGCTGGTGAAGTACGCCGATGAGCAGTTCAGGTTCAAGCTCAAGGAGAAAAAGGATGAGAGGTTCTTCTCATCGTTATCCACTGCGGAGCGCGAATCGTTGTCGTTGCTGAGAGAAGCGGTCGCCGCCCACCAAGGTGCCGGAGCGCTGGAGACCGCCATCTTCTCAATCCCGAAGAAGCTCGGCCTGGACACGGGGTCATTCTTCAAACTGTGTTATCGTGCGATCATCGGCAAGGAAAAAGGTCCGAAGCTCGCGTATTTTATCGAGGAAATCGGCCGGGAGAGGATTCTTTCGTTGCTGTGACTAGTATGTGGGCAGCTCGCCGGTGATGCCGTCAACGGCCGCTTCCGGTGCTGGTCCTATGGCGACGCACGTCTTGGTGCCTGGTGCCACGATGGTCTTGCCCGCGTCGGTTATGAGCGAGGCGACGAGTCCTTCTTTCTTCGCTGCTTGCTGGCAGTGCAGTAATGATTTTTCGTCAGGTATTTTGAGGACGACTTTTTTCATGCCTTGGCCGTGCCACGCATTCACGAGGTCTGAGCCGCTCCTGAGGACTGCTTCGACCGATGCGTGCGCTGCTTGCGCTGCCGCTTTGCCTTTGGGTAGCTTGAGGTCTGCTCTGATCAGGATGACTTGTTTCAGGTCGTCGGTGACGGTTTTTTTCTTGAATACTCTCATTTTTATGGTTGGTAGCTGCACGCGCAGTCGATACGCCATTGCCATGTGTCCTTGCCGTCTGTGTGCCCAACGTGCCTGATGAGCTCTGCGTGCTGTACCCTGCAGAGATAGGTGGTGTAGTTGTGTTGTTCCTCGAAGGCGTCGTCGCAGTCTCTTGCGTTGAGGGCTGGCAGGATGGGGGTGATGGTGAAGTATGTGTAGGGA
>WJKR01000066.1 GCA_014729015.1 Candidatus Woesearchaeota archaeon
GTGCTGAGGAGCGCGATGATGAGCAGGCAGCCGATGGTGCTGCTTCTCATGGGTGTGCCAAGGGCGTGCTCTTATTTAATCCTTCTTAAAAATAAAATGCGCGCCGAAAGGTGGATCCTTCTCGTCATTCGCGGCTGACCTCGCCCGTTCCTCCTCCCTGCGACCCCTCAAACACCACAGTCCATGCTTATGGCTGCTCCCGTCAAGGCCTGACCAGGTTCGTAAGGATCGTGACCAAGAGGGACAGGGTATCGGCAGTCGGGGCAAGACCGTTCCTGACGGTCGTGACCGCCCTTTCGGCTTCGGCTCGACCAAGAGACCCGTTTGTCGTGACAGGTGAGGGTCATCCACCCAGCCTAGCAGGGGCAAGAAAGCATCCTTTGTTTATAAACGTTTTCGGAAGGTGTATCTACACATGTGTATATGCAAGAGAATCGTTCTTTCTCTGGATATCGTCGTTCTTAGCTCGTCCGCGTTCTTTTTATTTGTGAGGGAGATTTTTTTTTTGAGGTGTGTATCGTCCATTCCTTCTTTTTCTCGTCCTTAGCCGCTAGTGTGGCTGCGGCCTCGCTTTTCTTCGTGGCCATGGGGGTTGGTGAGAAGTTTGGTTGTCAATTGTGTTTGTGCGGTTTCTCTTTTTTTTCGAAAAAATATTTTCTATAGAGAAATTAATTTGTTGAGGCAAACCATTATTAACCACCACCACTCTACCCAGCGACGGGGGCAGCAATGGCGAACGGCATCACGATTCTCGGCACCGGCGGCGACTCATTCATCGTCGGCAGGCAAACAAGGGCGTCAGGCGGCATCATCCTCACCACCGATCAAAATCAACTGCACATCGACCCAGGACCAGGGACGCTGCAGCAACTCAAACAGCACGAACTACATCCCAGAGAGACAACCACCATCCTCCTCTCCCATCAACATGTCAACCACGCAGGCGACGCGGCGGCGCTCATCAGCGCGATGACGCACAACGGCATGGACAAGCGAGGCATCCTCATCAGCAACACCCTTGACAACTGCTACGTCCCCGGCTACCAGCAATCACTCACCGAGAAATCCATCGCCATCCAGCCGGACAGCAAGGTCGGCATCAACGACATAGAAATCAGGGCCATCCAAGCGAAGCACTACGACAGCAACGCCTTCAGCTACCTCATCCAAACACCGACCTACCGTCTGGGTTACACCGGCGACACCGCCTACACCGAGGAATGGGCGAAGAAGTTCATCGGCTGCAACATCCTCCTCGTCAACACCAAGTACCCAGTAGCGGTCAACGAAGGAGACCACCTCAACGTCGACGACGCCATCAAGCTCGTCAATCACGTCAAGCCACAACTAGCGGTCATCACGCACTTCGGCGCCAAGATGCTCGACGCCGACCCCTTAGCGCAGGCAAGATACATCCAACGCGAGACCAAGGTCCAAGTCGTCGCGGCAAAGGACGGCCTGCACATCGCGCCGGCGCACTACGACGCGCAGCAGAAGCAGAAGATACTCGGCAACTTCTAAGAAAATGAAGATACGCATCATCGGCGGTCTGGGCAGTGGGAAATCGTATCTCGCAAAAAAACTCTCGAAGAAGTTCAACATGCCATTTTTACCTCTCGACGACATCGTCTGGGCTTTTGATCCAGGTGACTTCATGGAAAAGAACCCTCTGAAAGAAAGAGACGCGCTCCTACAAAAAACCCTCAACAAAAAGCACTGGATCATCGAAGGAGTCTACGCCGAGCCATGGACAAAACCAACCATAACACAAGCAGATTACTTCATCTATCTTGATGTACCGAAGATGAAACGGCATTACCGAGCAATCAGACGATTCATCCTAGGAAAGCTGAGCTTGACGCATTGCTACGAAAGGAATTGGAAAGAGATGAAGATAATCTTTGGCTTAGACAAAGGATGGGATCCAGGGATAAGAAAAGTAGCGAAAAACGCAATGAGGTTCAGTTCAGCAGATGAAGCGTACGAATATATTGTACAACAGGAGCCTTAATCCTTTACTGTTTTGAGCATTCTCTTGATCTCATCAATAGTCTGTTGTTGGTCATGCTTCTTGGACATCCTCACAAACCTGATGAGCAGTTCTTCAAGCAAACCTTTATTGAACAAGAACAATGTATGGCCGTCAATGATGAAATAGAAACGGAACGCCTTTCTTGATTTATCAAGGGAGACTGTGCAAACCTATATTGGCTATTTCGTAGAAACGTATTTATTCTTCATTGTTGAGCAAGAGGGAAAGCTCAACGAACGCATCAAGGCGAACAAGAAGTTCTATTGCGCTGACGTTGGTGTAAAAAATGTTTTACATGGCTACAAAGACCTGGGCTCCGTCTATGAAAACTTGGTCTTCTTGAAGATCAAGCATAAAAAGCCTCGCTATTACAAGAAAGGCGATGTCGAGATAGATTTCACGTTTGATGACTGGCTCATAGAAGCGAAGTTCGGACAAGAACTCGAAGGAAAGCAAAAAACTGTCTTTGAAAGCGTGAAGAAGAAAAAGAAGTTAGTAGCGCAAGGGGTTAGTTTCTTTACGAACCGGAAAGAAATATAGGTATGATCCCGGGAGGATTACACCAGCAACGTCACAATCCATCCCAATAAACAACCAGCGGTCACGAACGGCATCGCAGGGTAGAACTTGTCCTTCTGCGCGAACAGGAACAACCCGGCAATCGCCACGGTGGCGCCTAAACTCACGATCAACGCCAACAAGAAGCTCGACTGCACCGCGACCAAGAAAGGAACGCCCGATTGCACCAGCTTCACGACATTACCCTGCATGACCACGCCCGCGAACAACAACGGGAACGTGATGTCACCGCCGCCGAGGATGGCGTTCTTGTACCTGCTCCCCTTCTCCAACGACGCCTGTTTCACGCGTTGTTGACGCGGCAGCCGCCCATAGATCCTCTTCTTCTTATGATCATAAGGGATGACCAGTCCCGCGAACGCGTTGCTGCCGGTGATGAACTTCGCCATGGTCACCATGTGACGGCTTTTCCATACCGCGACCATGTCATACGCGCTGATGAGCAACAACAATATCACCATCCAGAACACGTCCAAGATAGGAACAATAAGGACGGCGATACCGGCGTACATCAACACCTCAGCGACGTTATAGATGACGATGTTCGGCCGCCACAGCTTCCAAGCGGCCAGCAACAACCCCAACACCCACGCGGCCACGAACGGCATGACTACGCCCAACGCGATGCTCGTCGCCAACCACACGGCGATGAAGAACCACACCCGCCACAGGCTCGTCTTCTGATACTTCGCGATCAACAACAACAATGCCGTACCGACGCCGACACCGATGATGATGTACAACAGGCTGCCGAAACCACGGGTCTCCGGACGCGCGCCAACGACCGTGTCAGTATATGCGGGTTCGCATTCCTCCAAGCCCTCCACCACTTCGCACGTGATGTCCTGCAAGGACCCTTGGACCAAGAACAACCCGACGAGCTGGGACAACAAGAAAATGATGACCAACAAGACGGTGACGTGCCACTCGTGCTTCATAACCCTTTGACCGAGGAAAAGAATATATAAGGTTATGGGTGACAACACTTAGCACATGAAACGAGCCCACACCATTACGTTCTCAACGTTCATCAAACCGGAAGAAGATGAGCCGGCGATAACAAAGCGGTTCCTCTCGCTCATCCCCTTGGATCTCGAGCAAGAAAAGATACCTTTGCAACGCACCATCTCCACCGGCTTCAACGAACGAAAAATACTCATCCTGAAACTCAAGCTCACCAAGGAACGGCACACCAACGCATTCCTCGATTTCTTGAACGAAAAATTGTCAGGCGCACAGCAGCAACAGCTCCGAGAACAAGAGGATCGCGTGGACGACCATTGCCACTTCTACCTCCGGTTCCAGAAACAACACCTACCCAAACTCGTCTTCACCGACAAAGGTGACTGCATCCACTGCAAGATATCATTGGCAGCCTTCCCGAAGAAAAGGGACATCGCCTTAAGAATAGTCAAGGAAATCTTTAAATAACAAGGTCGGCTCTGCTACCATTATGGCATCGGTGACCCCATGGGAAGCCAAAGGGAACATTGACTACGACCGGCTGATACAGGAATTCGGCACGCAACCACTAGATAAGACGCTGCAAGCACGACTCATCAGGATCGCCGGAGAAGACCACCACTTCCTCAGACGAGACATCTTCTTCTCCCACCGCGACATGAAATGGTTGTTGGACGAGTACGAAAAAGGCAACAAGTTCTTCCTGTACACCGGACGGGCACCCTCAGGACCCATCCATCTCGGACACCTGCTTCCATGGCTGTTCACCAAGTGGTTGCAGGACAAGTTCCACGTCCGATTATTGTTCCAGTTCACGGACGAAGAGAAGTTCCTGTTCAAGGAAGGGCTTACCTTGACGGAGGCCAAGCACTGGCTCGAAGACAACATGTTAGACGTCGCCGCCATCGGCTTCGACCCTGAACTCACCGACTTCCTCATCGACACGAAGCACGCAGGCATGATGTACCCAGAAGCCATCAAAGTAGCCAAAAGAGTCACGTTCAGCACGGCAAAAGCGGTATTCGGCATGACCAACCAGACCAACCTCGGCGCCATTTTCTACACGGCCATGCAAGCGGTCCCTGCATTCCTACCCAGTATCTACGCCAACAAAAAGATCCCCTGCTTCATCCCGCACGGCATCGACCAAGACCCTCACTTCAGGGTCACCAGGGACGTCCTGCCGAAGATCGGCTTTGACAAGCCGGCGGCCATCCACTGTCGATTCCTCCCCGGGCTCGGCGGCATGGAATCAGACGGGAAGATGTCGGCCTCGGATGCCAGCACGGCCATCTTCACCACGGACGACCAGAAAACAGTCAAGAGAAAAATCATGAAATACGCGTTCTCCGGCGGGCAAGCCACCACGGAAGAGCACCGGAAAGCCGGCGGCAACCCGGACGTGGACGTCGCGTACCAATGGCTCACCTTCTTCGAGGAAGACGACCACAAGCTCAAGCGGTACTATGAGGACTACAAGTCAGGAAAACTGTTAACCGGCGAGCTCAAGCAAATCCTCGTGGACAAGATCAACGCCTTCCTCAAAGAGCACCAGGCCAGGCGGGAACAGCTCAAAGGCAAGCTCGACCGGTTCATCATCAAAGACGAAGCCGCTTTCGAGCGGTACCAATGATAAACTATAAAAACCTCCTGCTCCTTGTGAAGGAAAAGAGGTGGTCTCCCATGGCGCAACACTCACATCATGCTATGTTAAGCAACACGTACGTCCTGCTCAGCATCTTCGCGGTCATGCTCGCCTTCGTCGTCTGGAGCCTCAGCCCTTCCTGGGGCTTCCTGCTCCTCCTCGTCGGCATCATCGTCTTCATCGCCACGTTCATCAGCGCGGTGCGCGCACCCCTGCTCTCAGACGAGGAGATGGAACTGGCGGTGCACGAGAAGTACCACGGCCGCAGGTATCCGGACACCCATCTGCATCACGGCCACGTCCCGAAGACCAAGAAGGTCGTGCACACCCGTCACAAGAAGGTGTTGGTCAAACACGCGAGCGGCGCTGCGAAGAAGCGGCGGACCAAGAAGAAGTCCTCGAGGAAGAGGGCTGCGAAGAAAAAGTGATCATCGTTTCTTCTTCTTCAAGTACTGGTTGAACCCTGAATGCTTGCTGAAGAACTTCGACGAATGGCTGATCTTGCTGATCCGCGACAGCCGTGACGCCCGGCCCGCTATCCGCGCAATCCTCGCCACGCGCAAGAACTTCGCCAGCTGTAGCGCGTTCGTCACTGGCACCACGGAGACGATGTCCGGCCAGTGATGCTTGAGGAAGTGCCAGAACCCCTTCGCCCGCGTGATCAAGATGACCAGGTCGACCGCGAAGATGGCGATGACCACCCAGGACAGGTACTGCAGGATGGGTGTCAACCCGTCGGTGTAGAAGAACACCTCGAGGATGAAGATGACGAACGCTAAGCACACCGCGACGAAGATGACGAGGTTCCAGACGCTCTCCTTCTTCGGGTCGTCGAACTCCTGCTCGTACTCGTACGCATCGTCCTCCTTGGTAGAGGCGTAATGGAAGATGAGCTTCAGGCCGACGACGATGCCCGCCGTCGCTGAAAAGATGATTAGATTCGTCAATATCACGCTGAAATTATCCAATAATTGCAGCCCGATCAGGTAATCGTCGATGGCGCGGGAAGCGATGATGAACACGCCGACCGCGATGAGGAAGTGCATCTCTCGCTCCTCCTCGATGTTCAATAGCCCGACGAAGCCGCCGGTGATGATCAGCAGTAGCAGGACGATGGTGTGCATGTCCTGTGTCACGGGGAACGCGCCCGAGAAGATGGCGAGGAGTACGCCGATGATGAAGAAATACGTGCCGAGCTTCTGGATGTTCACCATGCCCTTTCACCAGTACGAAACGTTTATATATCTTGCTCTGCATGTCCCCTCACATGAGGACGGTGCTTATCCTGCTCTCCATCCTGACCTTGTCCGTCGCGTTAGCCAGTACTGCGGTGACCTTGGTGGCTGTCGGTGAGGCCACGAGCACGGTGGAGACGAGCATGGACCGCGCCATCGATGTGGGCATGCAATCCCTGCATGGCATGGTCACCGTCGACGTCGTACCGGCGAACGGGTCAGCGCCGAGACCGCCCTAGCGCTGGTCGACGTAGATGCCCAGCTTCTGCTCCAGCTCAGCGATTTTCATGGTCGTCTGGATGACCGTGTCAGGGTTGAGGCTCATGGTCTGGATGCCTTTCTCGACCACGAACTCCGCCATCTCGATGAAGTCGCTGACCGCCTGCCCGCATATGCCTATGTACTTGCCCTTGTCGTTCGCGACCTTGATGACATCCGCGAGCAGCCGCTTGACCGCCTCGTTGCGCTCGTCATAGATGTGACTGACGATCTCTGAGTCCCGGTCGACCCCTAATGCCAGCTGCGTCAGGTCATTGCTGCCGATGCTGAACCCGTCGAACAGTTCGAGGAACTCCTCCGCTAGGATGACATTGCTGGGCACCTCGCACATACCCATGACTTGCAAGTCGTCATCGTGCTGCTTGAGACCGTGGGCTGCCATGGTGTCCAGCACGTTGTGCGCTTCTTCCAACGTCCTGCAGAACGGGATCATGACCTTCAGGTTCTTCAGGCCGTATTCCTCGCGCACCTTCTTGACCGCCCGGCATTCCAAGCCGAAGCCTTCCTTGTAGCCGTCGTGATAATATCGGCTGGCGCCGCGCCAGCCGATCATGGGATTGTCCTCTTCCGGCTCGAACGCGTCGCCGCCGAGCAGGCCTGCGTACTCGTTCGTCTTGAAATCGCTGAACCGCAGGATGACGCTCTTCGGGTGGAACGCCGCGCAGATCATGCCGATGCCTTGCGCGAGTTTGTCCACGAAGAACGACGCTCCTGAGTCGTACCCTTTGGTCAGTTCAGCGATTCTTTTCTGGTCCTCACCATTCGTCTTTTCCGGGTGCAGGAGCGCCAAGGGGTGCGCCTTGATGTGCTCCATGATGATGAATTCCATCCGTGCCAGGCCGACGCCGCTGTTGGGGATGAAGCTCTGCTCGAACGCTTGGCCGGGGTTGGCGAGGTTCATCATGATTCTCGTCTTCGTCCGGGGTATCTGTCCGAGGTCGTGTTCCTCGCGGTCGTACGGGATGGCGCCTTCCCATATGACTCCTTCTTCGCCGCCGGCGCAGTCCACCGTGACTTCCTGTCCTGTCGAAATCGTTTCGGTCGCGTTGCAGCAGCCGACGACGCATGGGATGCCGAGCTCGCGGGAGATGATGGCTGCGTGGCACGTCCTGCCGCCCTTGTTCGTGACGATGGCGCTCGCGATCTTCATAATGGGCTCCCAGTCGGGGTCGGTCATCTCCGTCACCAACACCTCTCCTTTTTTGAAGTCGTGGATGCCGTGCACGTCCTTGATGACGTGTGCCTTGCCCGTGCCTATCTTGCTCCCGACGCTCTTGCCTTTCGCGACGCTCTTGCCTTTTCCTTTGCGTACGTAAGTGTAGGTCTTGTTCTTGTCCTTCTGCGACTGCACGGTTTCCGGCCGTGCCTGCACGATGAATACTTCTTGGGTGATGCCATCCTTCGCCCATTCCATGTCCATGGGCGTGTACCGGTCGCGTTTCTGGGTGTAGTGGTCTTCGATGATGGTCGCCCACCGCGCCAGTTGCAACACTTCGTCGTCGGTGATGCAGAACTTGTTGCGGTCCTCGACGGGCGTCGGGATGTTCTTCGTCGGTTTCGTGCCGCCGACGTCGTAGATCATCTTGATCTCCTTCTCGCCCAGCTTCTTCTGGACGATGGGCTTGAACCCTTCCTTTAATGTGGGTTCGAACACGTAATACTCGTCGGGGTTGACCGCTCCTTGCACCACGTTCTCGCCGAGCCCGTAGGACCCGGTGATGAACGCGACGTCTTGGAAGCCGCTCTCCGTGTCGATGCTGAACATGACTCCTGAGGATGCTTTGTCGCTGCGCACCATCTTCTGCACGCCGATGCTGAGCCCGATGCTGAAGTGGTCGAACCCTTTGTCCTGCCGGTAGCTAATCGCTCTGTTGGTGAACAATGATGCCATGCACTTCTTGCATGCTGTCAGGATTGCTTCCGGCCCGACGATGTTCAGGTAGGTCTCTTGTTGGCCGGCGAAGCTCGCGTCTGGCAGGTCTTCCGCCGTCGCGCTGCTGCGCACCGCGACGTCGACGTGCTCGCCGTACTCTTCTTCCATGTGCTTGTAGGAGTCGATGATCTGGTGCTGGAGCTCTTCGGGCATGGCTGCGTTGAGGATTGTCCTCCTGACCGCTTCCCCTTTCTCTTCCAATTTCCTCGTGTCGTGGGTGTCGAGCCCTTCGAGGATGTGCCTGATGTGGTCCTTGATGCCTGCTCTTTCGATGAAGTAGTGGTATGCGCGCGCCGTCACGGCGAAGCCGTTCGGGATGTTGATCCCTTTGCTGGTGAGCTCGCGGTACATCTCCCCGAGAGATGCGTTCTTGCCGCCTACGAGTGGGACGTCTTCGATACCGAGCTGGTCGAACCAGAGGATGAATGCTTCTTGTTTCTCCACATACCCACCTCTATTTTTTTTCTTTCTCCCGTCGGAACACCCGTCAATCACTATTTAAACATTTGTGACTATCTCGCAGTGATGGGTAACTGTTAAAAGCGAGCGTGTGCACGACACGCGTATGCTCTTTGTCATGTTGTTCTGGACGTGCGTCTTCGTCGTGAGTATTGTCGCGTTGGTCAAGGCGTCGGACTACTTCACGGACGCGGCGGAGAAGATCGGGTTGGCGCTGCGCTTGTCCTCGTTCCTGATTGGCGTGACCATCGTGGCTGTCGGTACGTCCATCCCTGAGCTTGTCGCTTCTGTCGTGGCGGCGCTGATGGGCCATGGGGAGATGGTGACGGGCAACGTCGTCGGCGCGAACATCGCGCGCATCTTGTTGGTGTTGGGCTTGGCTGCCATCGTGGGCAAGAAGTTGAACATCGTGCACGAGCTCATCAGCGTCGACCTGCCTTTCTTGGTGGGCTCCGCGTTCATCTTGGCGCTCATGATATGGGACGGCGCGTTCGTCCCTGTTGAGGGGATCATCTGCCTGGCGTTGCTGTTTGTGTACATCGCTTACACAGTCACGTCGGAGGAGCGTTCCGATACGGAGATCGCGAAGGAGATGCGTTCCGAGGTCAAGGAGATGCGTTCCGAGGTTCGGCACGAGGTGAACCGTTGGCAGCCGTGGGTGGTGCTCGTCGCGAGCGGGTTGTTCATCTACGTCGGCGCCCGGTTCACGGTGGAGAGCGTCGTGCAGTTGGCTGGTGTGCTGAGCATCGCGCCGCACATCATCGCGGTCACCGCCGTCGGTCTCGGCACGTCATTGCCTGAGCTGTCCGTCACCGTGGCCGCTGCGCGGAAGCACAAGGCGGAGATCGCGGTCGGTAACTTGTTGGGCAGCAACATCTTCAACACCTTCGGCGTCATGGGCGTGCCGGCGTTGTTCGGCGCGCTGTCCGTGCCTCGGGAGCTGTTGACGTTCGCCCTTCCGGTGATGGTGGCGGCGACGTTCTTGTACCTGTTCATCACCCAGGATAGGAAAATCACGCAGTGGGAAGGATGGTTATTGGTGTTGTTCTACGCGTTCTTCCTGGTCAAGATACTCGGTTTCATCTAAAGGCTTAAATAGCTGGGCATCTGCGTGGTAGTATGTTGCGCAAAAGGCGTCGGAACCCGAAGCTGGAGAATCCTCGTGACCATGAGTCTCACCTTCATCGGCGTTTCGAGAAGGCGCCGGTGCACGATGGGCCTGACCGGGAGAGGCCGAGAGCGCATGATGAGGAGTAATCTATGCCATCTTCTCTGTCTTTTCTCGTGCCTTCCTGATCTTGCTGTTCACTTTCTCCGGCAATCGTCCGAGGTCGTAATAGTCATTGTTTACTTTGACGAGTCCCCTGAACGCGGGCATGAGTTCGAATGTCTGTTCCATTTCTTGCTGGATGATGCTGCGATAACTGTCGATGCCTGCTGGTTGCGTCCGTAGTCCTGCTTCGTAGAACATCTGCACCGGCTCTTTCGTGACAACATGTCGTACGACGTTCGCCATGACGGGGATGTACTCTGCTGCGTCTCGGAATTCTGGGTTCGCTTTGATGGCTTCATACAACTCCTTGACTTCGTCCATGCGTGCTTCGAACACTTTTTCTAGTCCTATTGCTGCGACCTCTTTTGGCATGTTGTACCCGACCACGCCGTACCGGTTGCGTTGCTGCCGGTCGCCGCGCTGCCGTTGCAGGTCGCGGTAGGCGCCTATGTCATACACGCGCTCGAACACCAGCGACCCTATTTCCATGATCTTCGCGTACAAGTCATGTGGTCCCATGTCTTCCATCGCGGTCACGGCGATGTGCCTGCGTTGTGCTTCATCGAGTCGTTCGACTTTTCCGAGGATTTCTTCCATGCTGATTCTGCCGTCCGTACCGTTGAAGAGGATGCTTGTCAGGACGAGATTTTCTAATTGTGGTGATGCGCTGACAAGCTTTGACTGGACGTTTCGGTGCCTGTAGCTGTCCGTCCCTATTTCTTTTTCTGGTAATGTTTCTTCTGCGAGGTTGTCAAGCTTAGGCTGTAGTGCAAGGTAGTACTCGCTCGGGTTGCCGTACTTCATGAGTTCGGGACTGATCTTCTTGCTTTCGATCTGCGCTACTTTTCCCATGACGCGCACTTCCCATAACGGGTGTGATTGCCACATCGTCAGTTGGTCTTGGAATCGTCTCGCGTTCAGCGTCACGCCGACGGCGGTGGTGATGTTCTGCGGCAGCATGTAACGAGCGACGTCGAACGCTTTGCTCTTGATGATGCCTTCCCATTCTTTGTCATTGACGCGCCAGTCTTTTTCTTCGATTTTTTCTTTGTCTTTGCCGAGTGCTGTTGCTATGTGCTCGTCTGCTTCTTCTCGTAAGTGTTGGAATTTTTTGTGGAGGTGTGGGATGAGCCCGTCATAGATTGCTTGGTAGGTCTCTATGAGTCGTGCGTCAAGGTCTTGCACTGGCTGCTCGAATCCTGTGCCTCGTAATTCGTAGGGCGTGCCGAGGTTTTCTGGTGTGAAGGGGACGGCGCGCGTGCTGATTTCTTGGTAGGCGCCTTCTCGTGCTGCTTCTATCTCTTTGGTGAATCGTTGGCTGATGCCTTCGAAGACCATCCTGATGACGCCGGAGTCTCTGAGCGAGGCGTGTCCGTAGTCGATACCCCATTTGCTGACCCATTCGCTCGCTTTCTTCTTCACGATTTCGAGCGCTTGTTCTACGTCTCTCCCTTTTTCTATGAGTGTTGCGAGTGTTTCGACGTCTGCGCTGCCGTACCTCTCAGCGGTGCTGTTGATGATCTTGAGTGCTCGGTCTCGCGCAGGAGTCGAGGTCCTGGCGAATTGTCCCATGAGTTGTGCCCAGAGCTCGTTGGGCATGTTGTCCGTGGCTGCGTACACGTTGCTGTCCGTCCTGGTAAAGAAGTAGTCCAGCACTATCTGTTCTGTTGCTGAATAGTCTTGTCTGCCTCTGAGCGGTCCTATGCCGCTGAAGCCTGGTCGTGGATTGCCGTCGATAATCTCTTGGTCATGTACGTCTTGGAATGAGTTGATTTGTTGCATTGCCTACCCTTGTCCCCAGGGCAGCATTGTGGTATAAAAGCATTTATCGACTCGAGTATAACTATTTAAGAATGGTAACAAAAAAAGCGTTCATGCTTTCTTGAACTGCGCGACCGTGTCCAATAGGTCGATGTGTCCTAAGAACACGCCTCTGCAGCAGTATCGGGTGAGTCCGAGGCTGGTCATGACCTTACCTCGGTCTTCTCCTTTTTCTACCCGCTCGAGATATTCCTCATAGAGGTGGCCGATGGGCTTGCCGCATGATACGCAGCGACAGGGAATTATCGTTTTTCATCACTCTCCAGCCAGTGTAGTCGAGGGACCGTGATGCTGTATTTAAATGTTTGCCTTGAGTTCCCTTGCTTGTTTATAAAGTGGGTTTTATAAAGTGCGTGGAGTTGTGCTTGGCACTTCTTTTTCCTTATATGGGTGCATATTTCTCTGTGTGATAAGAAAAGGTAGGGCGATTTTTTACTTCTTAACTGTTACATGCACGCTTGCCCAGCGGGTGTACAAAAGAATGAAATATTTCCGAAAAAAATCGAAGGATTAACGGTAGCTCTTCTGTTGCTTGGACCTCGCTTGTCCTTGGCTGTTCGGCTTTCTCGTCTCTTTCCTGCGCACATCAGCGACGAGCAGGGTCCGGTCGTAGTCCAGGAACACGTCTTTCAGGGCCGGCGTGGCCTCTGCCAACACCCGCCCGATGGCGAGCCTGATCGCGTCCGCCTGGCCGCTGGGACCGCCCCCCGTGGCGTTGACGTGGACGTCATACTTGCTCGCCGCCTTGCCGGCGAGGATCAGGGGTTCCTTGACCCTGGCCCTTGCCAGCGGAGTGCTGAAGTGCTCTAACGAGCCGTTGTTAATCATGACTTTTCCTGTGCCTGGCTTGATCGTCGCGCGCGCGACCGCCCGCTTCCGTTTACCGCTTGCTTGGAATGCTTTCATGGTGAACCACCGAGGTGCTTGGATAATTGTTTGATTGTCAGGTATTTGTTGTTGGGCAATTTGTCGATACCGGCCTTTTCGACCGTGACGGTCTCTCTATCTTTGTACTGTTCCGGGACGCCAGCGTAGCACACGATCTTCTTGAGCGCTTCCCGCCCCCTCGGCGTCTTGTACGGAAGCATGCCCCTGATGGCCCGCTTCACGAGCCGGTCGGACGAGCGGTGGATGAACGGCCCCTTCGCGGGCACGCCCCGTGCGTACTTTCGCTGGTACGCCTGCACAATTCCCTTCTTGTCACCCGTCACCACGGCGAGTTCCGCGTTGACGATGGTGACGTCTTCTCCGAGCAGCGCTTGCTTCGCCGCGTGGGTCGCGAGCCGTCCGAGGATGGTGTGCTTTGCGTCGATAATCATTTTTTTTATCCGAGTATCTTGATTTTCTGCGCTTTCGGGTTCTTGCTCATGAGCTCATCGATGCTCATCGCCTTGCCGTGCGAGGTAATCTTCTGCTTGGCTTCTTCCGAGAAGTCTAGCGCTGCGACGTTGACCTCGCGCTTGAGCTCGCCGACGCCGAGGACCTTGCCTGGCACGATCACCGTCTCGCCGTCCTTGGCGTGCTGCTGGATCTTGAACACGTTCACCACCCGCCGCTGCCTGGTCGGCTTCTCCAACTCCGTCGCGATCCGCTTCCACAGCTTGACGTCTTGCTCGATGCTCAGCTGCTTGAGCGCTCGGATGAGCCGTGCCAGCGAGTCGTGCTTGTTGTTCGTTGCCATTGCCGTCCTCCTCTGAGTGACTGGGTATGCGGGGGACGCGATTCGAACGCGCGCACCCACTAAGGGACTAGCCCCTCAAGCTAGCGCATTTGACCAGGCTCTGCCACCCCCGCGTGTTTATGCCTCCTTGACGAGCGCTTTGACCTCGTCGAGTTTCTGGTCGAGGATGGTCATCGCTTCGTCAACGATTGCTTTGGGCTCGAGCTGCTCCCAGCTCTCGATGAAGAGCGCGTAGTCGTCCTTGTAGTCAAGCGTGATGCTGCCTTCGTCGGCTTCTGCGATGATCGCTTCGTGCACGTCGTAGAAGGGTAGTGCTTTCTCGTCGATGCTGAGCTTCTTGCTCTTGTATTGCAGCACGTCGGGGTACTTGCTCGCGAGCTCTTTCGCGCGCTTCGGCTGCTGCTTGATTTTGAGGTGCGGGTATTCCTTGTAGTGCGCTAGGCAGGGATTCCATTTGGCATGCTCCTCGCCTCGTCCCATGATCGCGGTGGCTTCGAGCTCTAGTTCTTGCCCCTCGAGGAGCTTGACGATGGGCGTCTTGCCGTGGTTCGGCGTTGCTTTGGGGTCCTTGCTCTTGAGGTGTTCTGCGTAGACGGTCTTCGGCCCTGTCGCTTTGAGCGTGAAGGTCACGTGGTGCTTCGCCGACTCCGCCGCTGCGAACTTCGCGTCTTCTGGGAGGGGCTCGTAGCTCTTCAGGTCGGTCTTGATGCTGAGCATGCCGAGCCGGTGCGCGATGATCTCGTCGTACAGCGCCGAGCTGTTCTTTCTGAACTCGACGTCTTCTATGGCGAGGACGGGCACTTCGGTCATCATGGTCCTGCGCAGCGCGTTCATGTACGCCGGGCTGACGCCGGTGATTCTGAGGATGAGCTTGTCCTTGTGTTTTTTGAGCAGTTTGACGTCCATGGTTCACACTCTCCTTCCTCTTCTCCCTCCTTTCTTCCTGCAGCCGCCGTGCGGGTGCGGGGTGACATCTTCGATGAGCCCGATGCGGAGCCCTCGTCGTGCGAGTGCGCGCACCGCTGCTTGCGCGCCTGGTCCTGGCGTCATGGGGCCGTTGTGGCCTCCCGGCGCCCTGATGCGGACGTGGATGGCGTTGATGCCTTTCTCCCTGACGATGCTCGCGACCTTGTTGGCGCAGGCCATCGCCGTCGTGGGCGAGCTTTCCATGCGGTCGCTCTTGACCATCTGCCCGCCGCTCGCCGTGGCGATCGTTTCCGAGCCGGTGATGTCCGTGACGTGGATGATCGTGTTGTTGTAGGAGGCGTAGATGTTCGCGACGCCCCATTTGAACCTGCTGCTCGGTTTTGCGTGTCGTGGTGCGGGCGCTCTGGGTGCGGGGCTCATTTTCCTTCCTCCTTCTTCGCTGCTTCTTTGACCGCTTGCTCGTGGTCTGCGGCCACGGTGTCCGCTTCCGTTGTTTCGATTGCTTCGGCGACTTTTTTCTTGGTGCCGTCTTGTTCCTCGATTTTTTGCTCGATTGGCTTGTCCGCTTCCTTTGTTTTTTCAGTTTTGGTGGTTGGTGCGGGCTCTTCGGCTTTCTCTTTGTTCGTCTTCGGCGGTTCCTTGCTGGCTTGCTGCGCTGCTCGTTCAGGGTGGTCTTCGCTGGTGAGGTTGCTGCTGGTGATGAATGCGATCGTGTCTTCCTCGCTGGTCGGGACGAGGTAGCTTGGGGTCGTCATCTTCTTGTCGTTGACCGTGATGTGTCCGTGCGTGATGAATTGTCGTGCTTGTTTCGGGTTTTTGGCGAGCTCTTTCTTGACGAGGAGTGTTTGCAGCCTGCGGTCGAGGAGTTGTTCGGTGGTGAGTCCGAGGATGTCGTCCGCTGTCGCGTCGTTGCCGGCGAGGCCGTATTTCTGGAGCTTGGTGAAGAGTTGCTGCAGCTCTCTCTCTGCTTGCTTGCCCGTCGTTGCGATGAGCCGTTTGAGGTTGTCTTTGTAGTTGGTCAGGGCGCTTTCCGCTTTCCACAGCTCTTTCTTGTTCGTCAGGCCGTAGTCTTGGAGGAGTTTCTTTTCTCGTTCGATGCGTTCCTTGTTCCATGGGTGCCGTGGCCCTTGGTACTTGCTTCTGGTCTTGCGTGGGTCGCCCATTGTTGGTTCACTTCTTTCGCTTCACGCTGAGTCGCTTGCCTTTTTGCCGTCGGAAGTTGTTCTTGGTGCGTTGTCCTCTCACCGGTAGTTTTGCTTGGTGGCGGAGTCCTTTGTAGCTCTTGGTCTTCTTCATGCGTTTGATGTCGTTGTCTTGTGAGAAGTCGAGGTCTGCGTGGAGGAGGTGGTTGTCTTCTCCTGTTTCTGGGTCTTTCCTTCGGTTGAGCATCCATTCCGGGCAGTCGTATTTCTTTGGGTGGGTGATGATGTCGTTCAGCTTTTCTGCTTCGCTGTCTAGGAGGTCTCCTGCTTTCTTGGTCTTGTCAATGCCTGCTTGTGCGAGTGCCATGTTGGCGAACATGATGCTGACTCCTTTGATTTTTTTGAGGGCGTAGAGGATGTGTTTCTTGCCGTCGATGTCTGTGTTCGCGATGCGGATGATGTGTTTGAATTCTGCCATTTTGGGTCTTGTCGTGGTTTGTTAAGCTTTGTTGAGAAGTCCTTGTTCGGAGCCCTCAACGCTGTCCACTCGGGCTTGCGGTGGGGTGGAAACAGGTGGGGTTTATAAAGGTGTTGGTTCTTTGGGGATGTTTTTTTTGTCTGGTGTGGGGTGTTGTGAAGGCTGTTTCTTTTTAAATGAAATAACAAATTATTTATATGCAGTCCAGTTTCTATCACTACTTATTGATGATAACAAGAGGGATAGTATGGTTTCCGAAGCAAAACTCATCCGCGCCTTCCGCAAAGTCAAATCAGACGTCGTCAAATTGCAACGGCAAGTCATCGAGCTCAACCAAGGGCAGAAAGAGCTCCTGGACAAGGCGGCACAAGCCAAGACCAAGCGAACGAAGAAGCCGGCAGCGCCGAAGACCGTCGTGGTCACCAAGACCGCACGGAAGAAGACCGAGTACGTCGCGTCAAAGGACGGCGAGAAGTACCACATCCGCAGCTGCCCGTTCGCCAAGAACATCAAGCGCGGCCACCGCGTCATCTACAAGTCGAAAGTCAAGGCCCTGAGCGACGGGTACAAGCCGTGCTCGTGCGTCTAAACAACTTTTTTTTTACCACCAAGTTTTTATATGAGCTGTTGTTCTGTAGTCAGCAGAGGTGGGTGTAATCAACAAGCCAGTACTCTCAATCACACTCTTCTTATTCCTTCTGACAATAGTGGGCGCAGAGGTGCCGGCAGATTACGCTTATCCGCAGATAGCGGAGAAACCGCTCATCGTCGTCCCAGGCGAGCCGGTCACCGTGGAACTGTACAACGGCGGCCACGAGGTCTGGACCGACCTCTCCGTCGTCGTCGCGGAGACAGGGATGACCTGGTACCGCGACCTGCTAGAGCCCGAATCGCTCGGCACGGTCGAGGTGGACGTGCCCTTCGCCTACCTATTGGACAACGACGCACTGCAGGTCTCGCTCTACTATCAAGGAGAACTCCTGGAATCACGGTCCTTGCCCGTGGCGCTGCAATGGCCGAAGCAATCATTGTTCGTGGACCCCCACGGCCCGTCAGGACCCGAGTTCATCGTACTGGTGGACGCGAACCAATTTGCTGCGGTGCCGCAAGGCATCCAGGTCGAGGCGGCCCTGCTCGAGAACGACGAGGTGACGTACTTCGACTTCTACGGCCCGTTCTACCTGTCCGCCGACGAACGGCTCGTGTGGCGCACGCCCGTGCCCGAACGGTACATGCAACGAGGAGACTTCATGGTGCGAGGCACGTTCTACGAAGGGCAACGCTTCCTAGCGGAGACGACGTCCTCGTTCCATTACGGCAAGGAATCATTGTGCTCCATGGGACCGCTGCTCATCGTCGTGCTGTCCCTGGTGCTGTTGGCGTTGATCTACGTCATCGTGGACATGGCCTTCTACAAACGCTCATTGCCTGATTCACTGCTCCGTTTTAAAGAGTAGTCGTAACGCATAAATAGGAGCGCCAAGTTGTTGATTATATGGTCGGGGTGGCGCAGCAATCGTTCTTAGTGGACACCAAATGGCTGTCCAAGGTCGTGGCATTAGCCGAGCCGTCGCGGCATGAAGTGTTCTTCATCGTCGGCGGCGGCGACGGGCTCGTGGCGAGCACGCTGGGCAAGGCTGCGCGCATCGTCACGGTCGAGCCTGACGAGAGCGTCGCGAATTATCTGTATTCATTAGAATTGTTCCGGAACATGGTCATCCACGCCGAGCCGCGCCTCGTGCTGGCGGACATCCCGTTCGACAAGCTGGTGTGCCTGCAGCCCGAGCACTTGCACGAGGGGTTCCTATCATCTCTATTACGCGTCCCTTTCTCTCAGGCGGTCATGGTCATGCCTGACGAGCTGCTAAAGTCGTTCCGCACCAGGGACATGCTCGGAACGTTGTTGCGCGCCGCGTACGACGTGGACGTCGTGCAGTCCGTGCCCAAGAACGCTTTCTGTCCCGCGTTGCCCTGCGCTTCCTCGCTGGTGAGCGTGGTGCCGACGGGGAGGCGGGACCCGGTGGCCGCTTCTCTCCGGTTGCTGATGCAGGAGGCGGGCACGATGCGCGGGTTGCTGACCCGTAGTTGCAGGGAATTCTTCGATTACACCTTGGTGGATGCGCAAGAAGCGGTCAGGATGCTGCCTGCCGCGTTGTTGAAGAAGCGATTCTGGGAGTTGTCTGAAGACGAGTTCAAGGAAGTGCATGATTGGCTGAAATTGGGCTGAAAAAAGCGAAGTTTTTTAAACGAGTTTCTTCCAAAAAAGGATTATGAGAGGTGTGCGGCTACTCGTTTTAACATTCTTTACGCTATTGCTCTCCGTAAGCATTGCAATCGCTTGTGAATCTGACAGTGATTGCTCTAGTGGTTATCATTGTGAAGGCTACGTGCCTGATTACTGTAGCGGCTCGTTCGAAGCATGGGCGCACGCGACTGTTGTTCGGATGAATTGGAATACCAATCAATTGTATTCTTGGGAGTATGGTGATTATCTTAATCCTTACAACTCGGTGCCTCGTTGTAGTAGGTGTGCTGATGGTATCTGGGGAAGTGAGTTTATTTATCCTTGGGATGCAGAACAAGTTGTCAGGCCTGTGTGGAACAGTGGTAACTATCAATGGGAAGTGTTGTTCTGTCGAAAAACTGCTAATTTCTTAGGTATTTGTAATGGCGCGAGTTGGCATCACCATGAGTGGCGCCCGATCGATCTTGCTGCACCTATTCGTAGCTGTAGTCATTGGGACTATGATTCTACTGGCGCTCAGTGTGGAGCAACAACTGGTTGTTCATGGATTGAAACGCCAGGTACATGTGTGTTGGATGATCCTTGTCCAGGAACGTGTGAACCGGTGACTGCCCCTTATTGTGACAACAAAGTAGGAAGTACTACTTCTTGTACTATATTCTCCGGACTTGATGGTGATGGCGATCCTGTTGCATGTAACTATCTTGAATATAATTATTTTAGTTGCTCTTATACTTATGAGAATGAGTTAGGTGAAGGCTTTCATGATTGTAGTGGTAATTTCGATTGTGGTATACTCCCTGCAACTGATTGTGATAGTAATCCTCTTCCTGATCCTGATCTCTCGGGTGCTTGTGACTACGTAGACTATGATGCTCATTGTAGTGCTATGGACTCTGATTATGATGCTTGTCAAGTAGATACTAATTGTAACTGGCAAGATAGTTCTACTCCTGTAATCCGTTCGTGTTCGAAGACTAACAGTTATGGCACTTGTGATGGTACTCTGCAAGAAACCTGCAGTAATGGTGTTTGGACAGAGTCTTCTGGTTGTAATGCTAATGTCCCTGAAGCAGAAGCATGCGATGGAGAAGACAATGATTGTGATGGTAGTACTGATGAGGGTTGTCAATGGTGTTGTGATGATGATGACGGTGACGAGTACGTCGGTAGCCATTCTTACGCGTTCGGCATGCGCTGTGATAATAGTACTGAAGGAACGCAATGGTTGGAGACTGCTTGCACTAGTGTGACGACGTGCGGTGACTTCGCGACGAGCCCACAAGTCCATAATGATCCTCCTGCTTGTTTGACCGAGGACCCCGCAAATCTAGGCAATAATGCTTGTGATGCGAATAGTGGTGTTAACCGAGGAGTTACTGAATCATGTAATGGGGTTGATGATGATTGTGATGAGAGTACTGATGAGACGTGGCCGACTTTAGGCGATGCGTGCACGAACGGTGTTGGTGCTTGCCAGGCTTCCGGAAATGTTGTGTGTAATGTTGCTGGTGACGGCACGACGTGTGACGCGGTTCCTGGCACGCCCGGTACTGAGGTATGTGACACGACTGACCATGATTGTGATGGTGGCGTGCATACGGCGAGTAGCGTTGCGTTGACGCAACCGACCGTTTGTGGTGTTGGTGCTTGTGCTAGTACTGGTACTGAGACGTGTAGTGCTGGTGTTTGGGGTAGTGATACGTGTACTCCTGGTGCTCCTACCGCTGAAGTCTGCGGTGATGGTATAGATAACGATTGCGACGGTGCGACGGATGGTGCAGACACTGACTTGTGTTGTGCTGATTCTGATTGTGGCAGTGACGAGAAATGTTTCAATAATATTTGTGACGCTATACCTACATTGGACGGTTGTACGGTAAGTGCTGCAACTATTGCTACTGGTATTGGTGCTGATGCTCTTACTGCTTCCTGTACTGTTTCTGATCTTGATGGCTTTGCTGATATTGATAGAATCCAGATTTTGGTTAATTGGTATGATGTCGCTCCTGATACTGCTCCTGCTCCTTTTTGTAATAGTAATACTGATCCTGATTGTGGTGGTTATTTCACTTGGGATCGTTCTGCTGGTACTTTTACTGAGAATCATAATGCTGACGGTTATTATGGCACTGATAAGACGACGCTTGACGCTGCTAGTAGTAGTGCTTCTTGTAGTGGCAACTCTTGCACCGCAGACTTTGTGTTTAGTTATACTAGTGAGTGGATTCGTACCGACAATGATATTTCTATGAATGCTCGTGATGAGAACGCTCCGAAGACCTCTGCTGGTAGAGTTGGTTGGGGTATTCCTGCTGGTAATTATGATTTGTTCAGTGCAGTGCAGTGTATTGTTGACTCTGATTGTGCTGATCCTACTAACAATTGGTGTAATGGTAACAGTTGTGCTGCTCGTATTACTTGTTACGAAGATGCTGATAGTGACGGCTTTGGTAATGGCACGGTGAGTCAATTGTTCGGTGCGACTGCTTGTACTGCTGTGAGTGGTTGGGTTGCTGATGATACTGATTGTGATGATAATCCTGCTGCTTGTGGTAGCAGCTGTTTCCCTGCGGTCTCTCCTAATGATGAAGGGACTGGGGATTGTGATGGGTATGATAATGATTGTGACACTTTGATTGATGAGAATACTGGTTCTCTGAACTGTCATGGTAGCCCGCAATGTTCAGGGCTGATTGATTGCAGTAATTATGCTTGGAGTGCTTGTCCGACGAATATTGGTTGTACGTTGGAACTA
>WJKR01000067.1 GCA_014729015.1 Candidatus Woesearchaeota archaeon
ATAGGCGCCCTCGTCTGGCGATGGCGCAACATCATCACCGCCCAACAAAAAAAATCCCCCAATTACTGGGAGCTGTGCAGGTACTTCCTCGTCGCGTACGCCGTCAGCTACGTCACCCCAGGAGCGAAGATAGGCGGAGAACTCTTCAGAGCCGGCCTCCTCGCAAGGCACAACTCATTCAAAGAAGCATCGAGCACCGTGTTCATCGACAAGACCATCGAAATGAGCGTGATGGGCACGTTCTTCATCATCGGCGCAGCACTATTGCTCCTCATGCACGCAGCGCCAGCAGGGGCGACGGCATGGATGACCACCATCGCGCTACTGCTGCTCGTCCTCATCATCCTCTTCTACTACCAGATGTTCTCAGGAAAAGACTTCATCGGCAAACTGTTCAAGCTGACCCAGCTGCACAGGACCAAACAAGGCAAAAAATGGTCAAGAAGCATCCACGAATTCGAACAGCTCATCCTCCAATTCTACGCCAAGGACAAACGGCACTTTTTCAGCGCCGTACTCCTCTCGCTACTCTCCATCGCCCTGACATTCATCGAATACAGCATCGTACTGCGCATCCTAGGAGTAGAAAACGTCACCATACTCCCATTGTTCCTCGTCATCACCTTCATCGGCGCGGCCTACCTCATCCCCATACCCATGGCGCTCGGCACCCTGGAAGCAGGGCAAGTCGGCGTGTTCAGGATGATCGGCCTGCCAGGAGCGGCAGGCATCGGCGTAGCAATCATCACGAGGATGAAAGACATCGTGCTGAGCATCATCGGCTTCACACTCATGGGATTCTACGGGCTGCATTTAGGAAAAAACGTGCTGCGCAAGAAGAAAAAAGGCAAGATACGATGGGACTTCTGAGCTTCGCTAAAGAAGGAATGAGGATGTACAAGAGGCACAGACGTTTCAGAGGGTTCAAGCCATTCCCAGGAGACGCAGAACAGATTTGTACCGGTATTCTACATGATTTATGGAACGGGAGATACTTGGAAACGGATCTGGGCAATTATCCGCAATTCTATGCTCGGGACTTCGGGATGAGCCTACCAGCACTATTGCAGCTCGGGATGCGCAAACAAGCACGAACAACCCTCAACTACGCGCTGGCACACTACAAAAAAGCAGGCAAGGCGACGACGCATCTCTCCCCACGAGGAAAACCCATCAACTTCCCGGCAGTTTACTCTCCAGACTCCACCGCGTATCTGTTGCGGAGCGTCCGTCTTATCGGCGATGCAAAGATGTTACAACAACACAAACCGTTCCTACAAAAGATTGCGAACGATTATGCACGAAAAGCGCTGGACAAGCAAGGACGGGTACGGCAGCACAAGCACTTCGGCGGCATGCGCGACCACGCAGTCAGGAACGCGGCATGCTACGACACGGTGATGGCAGCAGTGGTGCAGCAGGAATGCTCCTTGCTCGGGATGCAATATCCGTTTGCTGAGATTGATTATAAACAGCTATTGATCGATGAGTATTGGACAGGATCCTACTTCAAAGATGACGTGAACAATGCAACGCTGACCGCTGACGCGAACATCTACCCCTTCTGGTTAGGCATAATCAATGACAAACAGCGATTACAGAAAGCGGTGAAAAGCATCCAAGCAAAAGGACTGGACAAGCCGTTTCCTATCAAATACGTTGCCACAAGCAAAGAGCAAGGCAGGAACATCTGGCAGAACTTCTTTGTGAAAGACTGGGAAGCGGATTCGGTCTGGCCGATGAGCGGACTGCCCTATATAGATATAGTGGCACAAGTAGACAAGAAGAAAGCTCGCTTCCACCATCAACAACATGAACGATTGATTGAACAACACCACACATTTATCGAAGTATTTGATAGAAACGGCAAACCGTACTCGAGCAAATTCTTCACCGCAGGCGAAGGCATGATCTGGTGCGCACAATGGTTGGCGCAGAAGGAGAAGCTGAAATGATCGCCTACAACACCGCCATGTTCTACCTCCTATTATTGGCCATCGCCCTAGTCGGCAGATTGCCGCACATGGTCAGGACGATGCGGACGACCGTCATCGATTCCAAGAACCTGTTCCGGGAACACATCAACGTCGTGTTGTCCTGCACGATGATCATCATACCATTACTGCACTTGTTCACACATTGGTTCACGCTCTTTGACGCCCATTTCCCCTTCGCATTACGCTTCGTCGGAGGAGCCATCTTCTTGGCAGCAGTGGCGCTGCACAACTGGACGCACGACACGCTGGGCATACAATGGTCGCCGGTGTTGCGCGTGAAGGAGAAACATCAACTTGTTATGAGAGGGCCTTACAAGTATGTCAGGCATCCGCTGTACGCTTCGTACTTATGGTGGACGATAGGGCAAGGATTACTGTTGAACAACTGGTTAATACTGCTCACTGGCATGATTTCCGAGGCCATAGTGTACCTGTCCCGACGCAAGGACGAGGAAGCACTCCTAATCAAGCAGTTCGGAAAAGAATACAAAGAGTACATGCAGAAGACGAGGAGAATCTTTCCGAAGCTACTTCGGAGTTAGTTCCTGCAACAACTTCATGACCAGTTTGCCGTCAGCCTTGCCGCCCAATTCCTTCATCGCGGCGCCCATCAACGCACCAACCGGCGCCTTCGGATCCTTCCTGATAACCTCTTTGATGACTTCCTTGATCTCCTTTTCAGAAATGGGTTTATATTTTTCGTAATCGACCGTCTTCCCGGATGCCAACAACAACGCGATCCCAGGAACAGCATCCTTGGAAATTTCGTCAGCATCAATTCTCGCCAATAACTCATCAGCATACAACGACATGTCGACCTCGACGTTATGCTTCTTCTTCAGCAACGCAGGAACAGAATAAAACAAGTCAACGATAAACGCAGGTTTTACCTTCGTATATTTCTTCGTCAAAGCGTCCAGGTCAACACCATCTTTGAGTAATCGTTTTGCCATGTCCGTGTCAAGAGAGAATTTCTTCGCCAAGCCAGCAACGCGTTCCGACAGCAATGCGGGAACAACAATGTTCTCCTTATCGGGAAGCACGGGTTTGACATCGGTCTCCGGATACATGCGCGCTGCCCCCGGCATCGGTCGTAAATAAGAGGTTGTCCCATCCGGCAACGCCATGCGCACCTCTTTGCGCAAGGAGAAGTCTTGCGCTCGTTCAGCAGCCGCAGCGATCGCTCTCCTCGCAACCGCTTCAGGAGCGGCGATGAGCAAGAAGTTGTCTTTCTCATCCTGTAAGCCCAATTGCTTGAACACCGCGTCTTTCTCCGCTTGCGAAATCCCATGTTTTGGCAACTCATCAGCGTGGAACAAGCCCTTAACGCCCATGACTTTCGCATGATCACTCAATTCAGCACCATAACGCCGACCAGGCTGCGTCTCCAAACCCGTCAATCCGCCAAAGCTGTGCAACGGTACAGCCAACACGACGTCTTGCTTCTCCAAAGCGCCTCTGATCACCTTTGCCTCGGCGTGCTTGAACACGTCCGTGACGTCAACCACTTTTCCAACCGATGCCCTCCGCGCCTCCAATGCATCGAAAATCATCAAGAGATTATGCTGCCGCAAAGCCTCATACTTCACCAATGTCGACACCATACGCAAATCCTGCGCCCCTTTTATCTCCACACGGACGCCTTTCTTGATAGAGACGTTCACGTCCTGGCGAATCGTCCCCAAACCTCTTTTCACGTTAGGCAACGAACGCATGACCATGCCGATATGCTCAGCGACCTCCGCCACTGCTTCAGGCGTCTTCATATCAGGACCGGTAGCCACTTCCAACAAAGGAATGCCTAGCCGGGAAAGATTGTACACTTCATGATCATCTTTCGTCTCGACCTTCTTGCATGCGTCTTCCTCCAAGCACAGCGAATCAACATGCACCCATAAGCCCGAAGGAGTCTCCAAGCTCCCATTGACGGCAATCAACCCTGTCCGCTGGAACCCTGACGTGTTCGAACCGTCCACCACGGTCTTCCGCATGAAGCGGACCTGATCAATGATCTCCATGTCAAAGATCTTCGCCACCTGCAATGCGGCGGTCAACGCTTCCTGGTTCACCGGCCCAGGCGGTTCCTCGTCCAACTCCACCAAGCACGTCGTGTCCTCATACCCTTGATACACATTGTACTTTCGCTTCTTCATCTCAGCCAAAGCAGCAGCATCGACGACGCCGGATTCTCCGGCCAACGCACGAAAATATCTTTTCACCAAGAAGTCAGGGTTATCATCCCTGACAGCAGTAGGACAATGGCAGAACAATTTCTGACCTTCAAGCTGCTGGTGAATCTCCAAGCCTGACAACAACCCTATTCTCTTCAGCTCAGCAACAGACAAGTCTTGCTTCAATGCAGGAATAGCCATGATAATTACCAGTATAAGTTCGATTCGTCGCTGTTCATCTCGCCGACAAAGTCTTGCAGGAAGGATTTCTTGACATCTTGCTCATGATTGCTCAATAACCAAGCGAGCTTGATATACGCGGTCTCAGGCGACATGACCGAGCCATTACCAATGACGCCAGCCTCTTGCAACGCCCTTCCAGGACTGTACACATCCATGTCTACCCGCCCATAAATGGTCTGCACAGCAGCGACGACCGGCATCTTGACCGCCAAGTGACGAATCCTCTCGTGGATGACCCCATGCAACTTGCAGTGATCGTCAAACGCAGTGATCGGGAAATGACCGAGACCGGACATGACCAAGACCAGCCCATCAAACTCATCATAACAACCAAATTCTTCGGGAAACATCTGCGGTTTTGCCCAGACCATACCTATCCGCAACTGCTCGTCCAATAAGGACAATGATCTCGGCAAGGCATTATCGTTCGCCTGCGCCAGGTCCTCTAACAAGGTCACTTGCTTACCGCTATACGACACCTTCGCCAACGGGCCCTTGTTGATGGGCTTGAACGCATCTCTCCTGGAAGAATGCATCTTCCGCACGTTCACGCCCGGCAGGATGACACAGGCATCATCCTCGATAGAAGCGTGCATGCACACCCCGACACCTCTGAAATCCTGTGTCGCCAAGAACTGCGTCGCACATGCCAAGTTCATACCAGCATCACTACTGCCGCGATCAGAGCTTCGTTGCGCACCGACGACCAAGACGCCCACGGGCACGTCACTCAAGATAAAGGATAAGGCGGTGGCGAGGTAATGCAAGAAGTCAGTGCCTGAAGTGACGATGAACTTATTCGCCCCTTTCTTTGCCTGCGCAAAAATCTTCTTCGCGACAATGTTGAAATGAGCGAACCGGAAGTCGTCGGACTGCATGTTACCGACAAGTTCAGATTCGATGAACGCCAACTCCTGCAGTTCAGGAAATAACCCTATCAGTTCATCAGGACTGAACTGCGCGACCACCCCTCCGGTCTCATAATCCACCTTCGAGGCGATGGTACCGCCGGTGTGCAGGATCATGACTTTCGGCAACGACTCGTTCTGGTGCACCGCATGCTTCTCGGCAGGCTCCTTCTTCTTCGGCTTCTCCAAGACCTTCGCATTCGTGATGTGCTTTGGTAAAAGCCCTATGTTATAACCGCTCTTGAGCTTCAAGACGATCTCATCGCCTTCCTTTGGCAACAACAAGCCCTCATAGGAAGCTTTCTTCGTGCTGATCCTGATCTGGGCATTGATAGGAAGCGAGACGATATTCATGAAAAACCTAGAAAACGCCGAATCTTATAAAAGTAACGTAAAAAAAGAAAAGAAAGCCCTATTTCTTGCGTTTTTTGGCCGCTTTGCGCTTCACCGGCTTCTTCTTAGCTACTTTTCGCTTCGCAGGCTTCTTTTTTACAGCCTTTTTTTTCTTAGCTGGCCTTTTCTTGGCAACTTTCTTCTTCGCAGGCTTCTTCTTAGCGACCTTTTTCACCTTGCGAGCAGCTTTCTTCGCAGCCTTCTTGACCTTGCGCACCGCTTTCTTCTCAGCCTTGGCAGCGCGCTTCTTCGTCTTCTTCGCCACCTTCTTCACACCGCCACGCTTCTTGACGGCACGGGCGGCAGCGACACCGGCAGCGGTCGCGGCGGCACCGGCGGCCACACCAATAGCGACCTTCTTCTTCCTGGACATCTTCTTCTTTCTCTTCTTCAAAACAGCCATGTCTTTCGCACCTCGAATAATCAATCATTCGTCCTTGACATCACCAGTATTTAAACTTTATTATCTAGTATGAAGGGATGCGGGCCGGAAGATACACCAACGCGTTATCGGCC
>WJKR01000068.1 GCA_014729015.1 Candidatus Woesearchaeota archaeon
GACGAGGGCGACGACGAAGGCGATGATACCAATGTACTTTATGGGTATACTGATGTGCTCGTAGTACGCCGAGGAATAGCTCACCAGGATGGAGATGGCGGCGGTGAGCGGCAAGCCATAGAAGACGAGGTAACGGACGTAGGTGTGCCTGCCGAAGTAGGACAGGGTTTCCCGGAGGTGCCGGCCGAGGTTGCTGAAGGCGAGGTGCTTGTTCGGCTTGTACGGCTCCTTGAGGAAGAAGGTGAGGAGCAGTGCGAGGCTGATGAACGGCAGGGAGGTGATGGCAGGGAGTTTCGGGTCGATGGTGAAGAGGTAGGCGCCGGTGATGAAGGCGATGCCCATGCTGACGTGCGTGACAGCCTCCACCCTTCCTTTCGTCTCTTGGTGGCGGTGCTCCTTGAACGACCGTCGGAGGCTGTCGTACAGCAACGCGGATCTCGTGCCGGAGCTCATGCTGACACCTATCCCGGAAATGACCTTCGCGATGAGGAACGGCCAGAACCCGTTCATGAACGCCAGGATAGCTATCTCTACGACGTAGCACAGCCGCGCGATGATGAGCGTCTTCTTCTTGCCGAGGAGGTCTGCGAGGATGCCGGTGGGTATTTCCAGGACGAGGGTGGTGAGCGCGAAGGCTGCCATAATGAAGCCGAACTGCTCTAGGCTGACCTGGGAGGCGACGTAGAACAATGCGAGTACCGGCAAGAAGAACCGCCCCCACATCAGTGCCGACGTCGCGTAGATAATCGCTATGTTTCGTCGCACAGTACCGGATAGGGTAGGAAAAGGATAAAAACCTTTGCGTTTTCGCGCTTACTATGAAGCAGTCGATATAGTGGCTGGTCGAGGCAAGGCTTGTGCGCGGTCCTCGTGAAGCGCACGAGACATCACGGCGTCCACCTCGTCGGCGTCCGTGGGAAGGATATCGCATCCTTGATGGTGTCCAGCCCGCAAATCCAACTGACGATGCGTTCCATACCGAGACCGAAGCCGCCGTGCGGCACGCTGCCGTACATCCTGGTCTCGAAGTAGTACTCATAGCCGGAGAGGTCTTCGCCATCGTCTTCGAGTCGTTTCTTCAAGACCTCGAGATCGGTCTCTCGTTGGCTGCCGCCGATGATCTCGCCGTAACCCTCGGTAGCGATGAAGTCGCACCCTTGCACGCATTCCGGCCGTCCCTCCACCGACTTCATGTAGAACGCTTTGACTTGCGCGGGGTACTCCGTTATGATGACTGGTACGTCGTGGAGGTGCGACAACTTATCCTCCTCTACCGTCCGGAGGTCTTTCCCCCAAGGCACGTCCAGCCCGCACCGCTCCTTCAGGACCTTCAGCGCTTCGTCGTACGTCATCCTCAGGAAGGGCTTGTCCACGACCGGTCGCAGTTTGCTCATGTCCCGTCCGAGGATTCCCAGCTCTTCCTGATGGTCTTCCAGCACTCGTCTGACTATGTGCTTGATCACGCCCTCACCATAGTCCTGGATGCCTTTGAAGTCCGCCCACGCGTACTCCATCTCTGCGTGCCAGTACTCGGTGAGATGACGAGAGGTCACGCTCTTCTCCGCCCGGAAGGAGGGTGCGATGGTGTAGAGTTTCTCGTAAGAGAAGATGCCTGCTTCCGCGTACATCTGCCACGTCTGCGCCAGGTAGGTGAGACCTTTGAAGTACTTGACTGCGAATAATGAAGATCCACCTTCGCATTGCGTCGCCTGGAAGATCGGGCTGTGGAACTCGATGAATCCTTGTCCGTCGAAGTATTCCCTGAACACCTTGAAGACCGTCGCCCTGATTTTGAGGACGGCCTGCATCTTTCGTGAACGCAGCCACAAGTGCCTTTTGTCGAGCAAGAACTCCTTGCCCTGGCCCTTCTGTATCGGGAACTCGTGGCTCCAACCCACGACCTCGAACGCATCCACTTTCACCTCGAACCCGGTTGGCGCCCGGTCGTCCTTAACTATCTCGCCTGAGAGTCGCAGCGCTGCCTCTATCTGGAGCTTGTCGGCTAACGCGAACTGTTCGTCACCGACTTTCGCTCGTCCGATGACGCATTGGATGGTATCCGTGCCGTCGCGCAGCACGATGAACTTAATTTTGCTGCTGCCGCGCTCGCGGTACACCCATCCTCGCAACGCCACTTTTCCTGTGCCTTGGCTCATGGCTTCCTTGACGGTCTTGAACCGTAGTTTATCGAATGTCATCATATCATCCCTCCTAATGGTCGAGTATTATAAAAAACTTGTTGTAGAAGAGTGTCTGCCTCAATTAATCGAGGAATACAACGCCTTGTACTCCTCTTCCTCTTCCAGCGTCTGGTAGTAGGCAAACATGTTCCTCGAGAACAGCCCACCGTATATAAATGTTTGGTGGTCTCCCACGCAAAAAATATATAAGGGAGCCTGCTTGCTGTCATTGCCATGAAGATTCCGAAAACATCATTCTCCGGGTACGGCGCTTTGTTGAAGGAATCATGGCGATCGCTCTGGCAGCTGCCCATGACGTTCTTGCCCGCGGTGTACACCTATCTCGGGATGCTCGTCATCGGTTTAGGACTTACCGGGGTCGCCCGATTGGCGTACGGCGGCTTGGAGACCGTCGATATCAAGACGGGCAGCATCGTCGCCTTCGTCGCCTTAGGCATCATCGTCGCCTTCCTCTTCGGTACGCACGTAGCGGCCGTGTACGCGAGCGTCTTCCGTCGCGCGGCGCGGGGCAAGCCAATCACCATCAGCGAGGTGTTCCGCGACGCGGCCGGGCTGTTCCGGCGGAGCGCGGGCATGGTGCTCGCGGTAATCGTCGCATCATTGCCGCTCCTCCTGCTCGTCGGTGTCACCGTCGGCGTCATGGCGGTCGCGGCGACGAAGCCCGTCCTGTTCGTGCTCGTCGGCTTCCTCGCACTGGTCTTCCTGCTCGTCTTTTTCGGTTACGGCGCGTGGCTCGTGTTCCTCTTGCCTTTGCTCGCGTACACCAAGCTGGGCGCGTGGCGCATGCTCGGACAGGCATGGGCGTTGTTGTGGCGTGACAACAGTCACGTGTGGGTCACGTACCTCATCCACTTCGGCATCGGCGTCGGGGTAGGGGTTGCGCTCGGCGGCGTCAGCGTCGCGCTCTCACTCTTGAGCAGCGGCGAGGAGCCGTTGTGGTGGACAATCATCAGCTTCTTGGTGAACATCGTTGTCGCCGTCTGGTTGCTCTTGTTCGTGTTCCGCTCCTTCATCGCGCGGTACAAGCCGAAGGTGTCGTGACGTTGTTCTCTTTGCAAGGAATGAGCGGTGAAGCGAGGACTGGCGTGCTGCGGACGAGGAGTGGTAAGGTGAGGACACCGTTCTTCATGCCGGTCGCGACGTTCGCTTCCGGTCGTAGTATCGGCTCGGAGGAGTACCACGCGGACGGGGTGCAGGCGGTCATCAGCAACGCGTTCCTGTTGTCGTTGCGTCCTGGTGTCGAAATCATTGAAGAGTTAGGTGGTGTCGGTAAGTTCATGGGGTTCGACAGGGCTGTCTTCAGTGATAGTGGCGGGTTCCAGGCGAGCAGGAAGAGCCTGTTCTCCGGCACGAGCAGGAGGGGCGTGCATTTCCGCAGCCCTTTTGACGGCAAGCGGGTCGTGATGACGCCGCGGCGGGTGGTGGAGGTGCAGGAACGCTTGGGGAGCGACGTGGCGATGGTTATCGATGACATGGCGCCCGCTGACGCTCCTCGTGAACAGTTCATGAAGTCGCTTCATAATACGCATCGTTGGGCAAAGGAGTGCAAGGACGCGCACACTGATAGCAAGCAGTTGTTGTTCGCGATCGTGCAGGGCGGATATGACGCGAAGCTGCGCCGGGAATCTGCTGAGTACTTGACGTCTCTGGGCTTCGATGGGTATGGTGTCGGCGGCTGCGCTATTGGCGAACCAAAAGTTGACATGTACCGCGCCGTGAAGAACAGTACACCTTTCCTTCCTCAGGAAAAGGTCCGTTATTTGATGGGCGTCGGCAGCCCTCCTGACATCGTGCACGCGGTCAGCTTAGGCGTCGACTGCTTTGATAGCATCTTCCCGACGCGTAACGCCCGGCACAACATGATCTTCACGTTCCAGGGTTCGTACCAGTTGGAGAAGTCGAGGTATGCGAAGGATCGCGGCCCGTTAGAGGAGGAGTGCGATTGCTTGACGTGTCAACATCATTCGCGCGCGTACGTGCGTCATCTGTCCTTGGTGAACGAGGTCGCTGGTGAGCGGCTGCGCCAAGTGCATAACGTCCGTTTCATGACCCGGTTGATGGAGCGGATACGGTCGAGCATCACAGAGGGTTCTTTCAAGAAGTTCAGGCAGGAGTTCTTGCACGACTGGTTTCAGGGGAAGATTCCAAAATTATATAAATGATGTTCCGCGGTTTTTCCTCTATGAAGCTGGATTACTTGCAACTGACGAGTATCCGGGTGTTGGTGGGCTTAGGGCTTATCTACGCAGTGTTGCAGGAACTTGGAGCTTGGTCGTTGGCGTTGAGCGGTTGTTTCATCTCGTTGCATTGGTGGGCGCAGCGGCAGGGCCAAGAGCAAGGATTGCGCCGGCGGGAATACCAGTATTCTTCCTTGTTGTCATCGTTCATGGTGTTGATCGTGTTCGTACTGTTGCTGTTCAAGGAAACCATCCCTATCATCTTGGCTGCCATCTTCTTCGCGGCGTCGTTGATCAAGATGCTGTTCGCGTTGCAGGACTTGTCGGGGACGAGCGGCGAGGATGTGGGGAGGCCGGTGAAGACGAATTGGTCGCTGACGGCGAGCTTCATGTTCTTGGCGTGCTACTTCTTCGGGAGGAATGTCGACTTGGCATTGGCGTCGTCATTGCTGTTGGTGTACTTGTTGTTGTCGTTGGGCATCTACACGCGGCGGATCACCGACTTGAAGGTGAAGAATAGGCAGCGATGATGGGTTTCGCGACGCTCAAATAGTCTTCGGTCTTGAGTTTGATGCTGTGGTGGTGCGTGCCCGCTGAGAAGACGATGGTCCCCTTCGTCTCTTGTAAGTGTCGGTCGAAGTACATGGGCATGTCGAAAAGTTGACCGAACGGCGGGACGCTGCCGACCGTGCACGTCGTTCTTTCCAGCACTTCTTCCGGCGACGCTAGTGAGAGGTTCTTGACGCGCAGTACTTCCTTCTTTATCTTCCTGAGGTCCAGTCGCCGGTCGCCTGCGACGACGAACATGACCAGGATTCCTGTCTTTTTCTCTTTGAGGACCAATGCCTTTGCCGCTTGTTCTATCTTCGTCCCCCTGACGCTCGCGGCGTCTTGGCTGCTGTGGACATGGCCGTGTTCCAATAAGGCGTAGTTGACGTTGTGTTGTTTGAGGAGTGCTCGTATCTTCTCGAGGATGTCTGCGCCCATGGTGTCTGCTGCAAAGAGGAAGTTTTATAAAAGTGTTTGTGCATTGCCGATGACATGAACGCTACGCAGAAGGTCTTAGTGTTCGGCGTCGCCGCGTTCCTGATTGTCGTGTCGTTGGTAAGCGTCAATGATGGAGACCGGCCGCAAGTGACCGGCGGCACGGTCATGGACGTCGATGAGGAGGCTCCTACGGAAGAACTGAACAGTAGCGCCGATGATGGCCCTGTAGAGGAAGAGCATGGGTGCGGCGGCCACTGCGGAGAAGGCAAATAACTCATTTCTTGAGCCCGACGCTCAATTCATCCAGCTGTTCCTCACCGACCTCGTTCGGCGAGTTCATCATCAGGTCTTCCGCATCCTTCGTTTTCGGGAACGCGATGACCTCCCGGATGTTGTCCGCACCCACCAAGAGCATGATGACGCGGTCGAAGCCGAACGCGATGCCGCCGTGCGGCGGCGCGCCGTAGCTAAGAGCTCCGATGAGGAAGCCGAACTTATTCTGCTGCTCCTCTTTGGAGATGTTCAACGCGTCGAACACCTCCGCCTGCAACTCGAAATCATGGATCCTGATGCTGCCGCCACCTAATTCCACGCCGTTCAGGGTGAGGTCATACGCCCGTGACCGCGCCTTGTGAGGCGCTTTCTTGAGGAGGTGCCGGTCTTCGAGGTTCGGACTGGTGAACGGGTGGTGCATGGGCACCCATCGTCCGTACTCCTTGCTCCATTCCATCAACGGGAACTCGGTCACCCAGAGGAAGTTCCACTGCTTCGTATCAATGAGTTCCAACGTCCTACCAAGGTGGAGTCGTAGTGCTCCTAGTGCTGGCGCTACTATTCGTTCGATGTCTGCGATGAAGAATAAGTAATCGTTTTCTCTCATCCGGACTGGTGGTTCCTTCACGAATTTCGCCAATGATCCTTCCAGCCCTTCCTTGGTCTTCTTGAGGATGACTAATCCTTTTGCGCCGTATGTTCTGGCGATATCAGCGAACTCGTCTGCTTGTTTTCTGCTGAAGCCACCGTTTACTTGTAGGCATCGGACGCACTCTGCTTTCTTGAAAATCTCAAATGAGGTTTTGTTCGCCCAGCTCGTCACGTCTTGAATTTGTAAGTCGAATCGTAGGTCTGGTTTGTCAGAACCGTACTTGAGCATGGCCTCTTTGTAAGGGAGCCGCTTGAACGGCGTGGGGATGTCGACGCCCAGCACCTTCTTCCAGACATGCTTGACCATGCCCTCCGTAGCCTCGTAGATGTCGTCCTCTTCGACGAAACTCATCTCCAAGTCAATCTGGGTGAATTCCGGCTGTCGGTCCGCCCTAAGGTCCTCGTCGCGGAAGCACTTGACGATCTGGACATACTTATCTAGACCAGCGACCTGGAAGAGTTGCTTGAAGATCTGCGGGCTCTGCGGCAACGCGTAGAACTTGCCCGGGTTGACCCGTGAAGGCACCAAATAATCCCTCGCTCCTTCCGGCGTGCTTTTACCAAGGATAGGTGTTTCTATCTCGATGAACCCTTCCTTGTCGAAATACTCGCGGACGGCGACCGCCGCCTTGCTCCGCAGCATCAATTTCTTCTGCATGTCCGCCCGCCGCAAGTCCAAGTAGCGGTATTTGAGCCGGGTTTCTTCCGTGGTATCAGGGTTGTCCAAGTCTAACGGCAAGGATTTGGCCTTGTTCAACAACACCAATTCTTTCCCTGCGACTTCGACCTCGCCCGTGGCCAGGTGCTTGTTCGGCTCTGGTTTCTTCAACACTTTGCCAGCGACTTGCAAGACATCTTCCTTATGATATTTACCCGCTTCGCTCGCAAGCCTATCCTTAAACGTTACCTGCGTGATGCCATAGCGATCGCGGAGGTCGATGAAGCACAGGTTGCCGTGGGTGCGGACCTTCTGCACCCAACCTGCCAACGTCACCGCCTTGCCAGCGTGCTTGGCGCGCAGCTCTCCACAAGTATGGGTTCGTAGCATGATAGAAGAGAAGAGTACAAGGATATTTTTATAGGTTGCCCCTCTCACCGGAGGATTTCAGCCTTCATCCGCCGCTGCTCAAGCAAGCTCTTGAACTTCTCAGCATCACTAGCGCTGCCGACCACGACCCCATAATGCATCGGTACCGCGACTTGCGGCTTCAAAACTTCAGCCGCTTTCGCCGCTTCATCCGCCGTCATCACATAGGTCCCAGAAACCGGCAAGAAAGCAACGTCAATCTTCGGAAAAGAATTCATCTCAGGTATCACATCAGTATCCCCTGCAACATACACAGAAACACCAGCAAAATCAACAATAAACCCGACCCATTCGTTCTCCTTTGGATGGAACGGCTTGTTCGTATTATAAGCGGGCACTGCGGTGACGTGCAACCCCTTGACGTCCAGCGTCTTCCCCGGCCGCACCAATGCCACCTCGGCCACGTCCATATTCACGAGCTTGCTCTGCGCGTCAGGAACCGTCACAATCACAGTATTTTTCTGGATGATCTTCTTGATGTCCTCGACGCTGCAATGATCGTAATGCGTGTGCGTGATGAACAAGACGTCAGCCTTGGGCAACGCGACCGTGTTGTCCAGCTGGTACGGGTCGAAGTACACGTACAGGCTCTCCGGCTTGGTCGTCCTGACACGGATGCTGTCATGACCTAACAATTCCACTGAGAGATGCTGATAGTCCATGATGACTCACCCCAACAGAAAACACCGGTCCCTTTTTGTACTTTTCGTAACGTTTTTATGCCATAAGCGAAGAAACGTGTTGCGATGGACGACGACTACGTGCAAACACTCCTCGCGAGGTTCAAAGATCTGCCGAGGTTTAGCGATGGCAGGATTGACTTCCACACGAGCAAAGAAGCGCCGGTGATCAACTGCTTCGTGATCCACAAAGAAGAGTTCTTGCTGCTGAAGCGCTCTGAGCAGGTAAGCTCGTACCCCGGCCATTGGAATTTTATGAGCGGCTACCTCGACGCTCCCGTGTCGGTCGAGAGCAAGATTCTCGAGGAGTTGGAGGAAGAGCTCGGCTGCACGAAGGACGCGGTCGCGAGCATCGGGTTCGGCGAACCGTTCGACGTCGTCGATAACGATATCAACAGAACATGGATCGTGCACCCGGCGTTCGTCGAGCTCAGAGAAAGAATCATTCCAAAACTCAACTGGGAGCACACCGACTACCAATGGGTCACGCCCGACCAATTCCCACAGTTCAAGAAGATAGAAGGGTTTGAGGAGACGTACGCCACCATCAAGAAGCTATTGCCGCACCAATAACTCCTCAATCTTCTGCAAGTTCCACCTGATCGCGTCGGTCTTCTTGCGCAGCTCGCCGCCCCGGAAATCAAATCCCAAGAAATGGCCGTACAAGGAATCAACAAAAGCCCTAATCCGCTTCACGTCAGCGACCTTCTTGTCGATGCTCAACGACACCGCGCGCCGCACCAGCTCGCCGGAAAGGTCGGCCAACGCCAACAAGTAGTCCTCGGTCTCCAAACCGACGTCTGACCGCAACAGCAACCGACCCTGCTTCAGGTACACGTAATACGCGTAGCACTCGCACCATTCCTGCAACGCCGCTGTCACGGCGCCGAACTTCAGCTTAGGATTCCCTCGGTACGCGCTGATCAAGCCCTTCGCCATCGGCTCCGCCTGCTTGAACAATGCGGCAGCCTCCCCTAACAAGTCCCGATGCGTCTGGTACATGGCCCGCTTCGCCAACGAGTGCAGCTTCCGGGCGTCGCTGAGCAATGATTCTCGCTGCTCTTCCAGCCCACGAAGCTCTTGCTGCAATTCCTCGAACTGCTCCTCCACGGTCATAGAGGAGAAGAACATCGCCGCTCTTATATAACTTTGCCCTGCAAAAAAAACACAACTTTTAAATACTCGTGACTGGGTGAAAAAAGCGTATGGCTGGCGGGTTCATAGGCGCAATACAGTTCCTGGAGCACCTCGGCGTATTCGAGGTGGTGTTACCCTTCCTACTCGTCTTCACCCTCATCTACGCGTTCCTAGAGAAGACCAGGATATTCGGCACGGAGAAGTACTACGCGTACGATGACAAGTACCGCGAGAAGGGCTACACCGGGTCCAGGAAGAACCTGAACGCCATGGCCTCCTTCGTCATCGCGTTCTTCGTCGTGGCCTCCTCCCAACTCGTCGCGGTCATCAACCAATCGCTGTCGCACATGGTACTCCTGCTCATCCTCGTGTTCTGCTTCATCCTCGTCGTCGGCTCGTTCCACAAGCAGACCGAGGAAGGATTCTTCCTGGAAGACCCCTGGAAGACCATCTTTATGGTCATCGCGTTCATCGCCATCGCGTTCATCTTCCTCAACGCCCTCGGATGGCTCGAACCGGTCTGGAACTGGATCACCAAGGCGGGCACGAGCGAAGCGGTCGCTACCGTCGTCCTCATCGCGCTCATCGCAGGATTCATCGCCTGGATCTCAAGGGATCCAAAAAAGAGCAGAGGACCAGCAAAAAGCGAAGATTAATATAAGAAAACAATAACAAAAAAAAGAAGCGCAGGTGATACCCCGTGGCATACTCCTACTTCGGCATGGCAATGCAACAACTTTACGAGATTGGCATACTGGACATCCTACTGCCGTTCATCCTCATCTTCACGGTCATATTCGCCATCATGCAACGGACCAAGATTCTCGGCAAGGATGAAGAAGGCAAGCCGATGAAGAACTTCAACGTCGTCATCGCGCTCGTCATGTCACTCGCCGCGGTCATCCCGCACGTCTTGTGGGGTGAGATGAGCGGTTACGGCGTACGGTGCACCAGGCACCTCTCCAACGGCTTCCTCGACGTGGTCTGCGTCATCAACAACGCGTTGCCGAACGTCTCCCTGATCGTGGTCGCGGTCCTGATGTTCCTCATCATCATCGGCATCTGGGGTAAAGAAGTGGACATCGGCGGCACCACGCTGGGCGGCATCGCCACCGTCCTGAGCATCATCGCAATCATCGTCATCTTCGCATTGGCCGCCGGATGGATGGGCACGCTCCCCCGATGGCTGTACTGGCTCCACGACCAGCAGACCCAAGCATTGGTCGTGGTCATCCTCGTCTTCGGGCTGATCATCAAGTTCATCGTCGGGCCGGGCGAGAACAAAGACGATAAGAAATCGAACGCCTTCAAGGATTTCTCCAACATCCTGAAGAGCACAGAAAGGGATAAGTGAGGCCACTTCATGGCGACGTTCCTAGACATAGGGTTTTTAGGGGAATTCAGCATCATCTTCACCTTCCTCCTAGTCTGGGTGCTCGTCTACGCGCTGCTGAGCATGACCAAGCAGCTCGGGGACAAGAAGAACCTGAACGCCCTAATAGCGTTAGCCGTCGCAGTCATCGTCATCGCTTCTCCGACGATGCTGCGGCTCGTGAACACCATGGTACCCTGGTTCCTCATCATGGTCTTGTTGCTATTCTTCATCCTCTTCGGCATAAAGATGTTCACCGGCGACAAGGACTTGTCAGGCGCCGTCTTCAAGGACAAAAAAGTGTACACCTGGATCATCGTGCTCATGGTCGTCGTGCTCATCTTCAGCCTGGGCAACGCGTTCGGCAGCCAAACATTAGAGCGAGGCGGGTGGGACGGCACCGGTCCTCCGCCCAGCGGGGGCGACTCACTGGAAGGCACGGACGCGTTCATCGAGGAGACAGGAGTGGGCAACGCGAACGTCAGCGGCAGCCAGGTCGCGACCAATGATTTCAGCACGAACCTCATCCACACCTTGTTCAACCCGAAAGTGCTCGGACTGATGCTCGTCATGCTCGTCGCCATGTTCGCGATGTTCTTCATCTCAGACTAAAGAAAAAGATATTACTGTTGCGGCCCTTCGTCATGATGCTCTTCTTCAGGCTTCTCCCCTTTCATCTCCTTCGCAATCTTGCTCAGCTCAGCGACATTCTCGGTGAACACCGGCAACACTTTAGAAAAAACCTTCTCCATGGCCTTGACCTCGGCGCCGACATCAAGAATGTTCTTGTCATACTCACCAATCTTCGCGATCAACGCCTTGTGCAGCTTGTCAAACTGGTCTTTCAAGTCCTTGAACTGCTGCTCGATGCCGACGATGGTGTTCTGCGCCTGGTTCTTCCACTCGATGATCGTCGTGATGTCCTTGACCAGCTCGTTCCACTTCTCGTCGATGATCGCCTCCACTGTCTCCTCGACGGGATGAGTAGCGTATCCCGGACCGGGTTTCGGCGGATCTCCCTGTCCTTGCGGTGACGGCGCGCCCTGCGCCGGTTGCTGGGGAGGAAAAGGGTTTTGTTGGTCCATGGTCATCATGCCCGGGCTCGACGGCTGGATGGTCGCCTGGTTCATGGCATCGAAGACCTGTGTCGCGGAATAGCCGTCCCGTTGCAACGCCTGGATGATCTGATTGTTGTCCATGCCCTGCCCGCGCATCGCCTTGACTTGCTCGAGCGGGAGGCCTGACGGTGCCATGTCTATGCTCCCCCTCCCTCTTCTTCTTTATAAAACTTTCGTGGATTGCCCACGGCTTCCTGAATCAGCTTCTGCGCCTGCTTCCTCGTCAAGAAGCTGAGCGGCTGCCACAAGTCAAGGTAGCGCTCCAACGCCTTGAGGTCATGGCTGGTCGCGGCGTCCGCCAACTCGCCGCTCATCGTGCCCACCTGCTCCTTGACGTCATGCAACCCCCGCTTGAGCTCTACGACGGTGTCGTTCAGCTTGCGGAGCTGCTTGGACAAGTTCTGATGGTTCTCAATCATGTTCTGGCTCGTCGTCTGATGCTCCCGTCGCAGGTTGGCATAACGCTCCTCCAAGAGCCTCAGCCTGCTCAGCAAGTCGGACACCTGCCGGGACAGCGAGAGGAACTGGGGGTCAGGCTGCTTCTGGTGGTGCTGCTGCGGTTGGTGGGGCGGCACTGCGCCCTGAGGTTGTTCGTCGGCCATGGCGGTTTCCCGAAGAGCAAAGCTTTAAATAACAGCGAGGATGAGGGTGTACAGACGAGCGAGCATAAAAAAGTTATGTTTTTACCGAGAGGTGGGAGTGCATTGTTCCAGAATGCGAAAGAGTTCGAAGTCGTCAGGGAAGGAGAAGACACCATCCTTCGCATCAACTACGAGGAAGTGCCGCGCGTCCCCTCATTAGAGGATGACGAGACGTGCATGGCGCAGGCCGTCGAGCTCCTGATCAAGAACCCGTCGGCGACCAAAATAATCTTCGTCCAGAAACACCACTACGAGTACGACTACGCCCAGACCCGACTGCTGTCAGAGGTCGCGAAGACGTACAACCTGCTGATGAAGAACAGGGAGCTCTTCAGCTTCCAAGCGTTACAAGTGGACCCGAACCAGTACAACCTCTCGCAGCGATACAACGACGTCCACACCATCATCTTCGACAAGCTCAAGAAAGACCCGCTCGGCTGCTACGTACTGGTGCACAGGATGCTGCGCCACGAGCACATCGACCTGGAAAAGGAGATCGAGCCTTCCTACAAGAAGGCGCGGCAGAGCTACATCAACGTCCTGCAGCACATCATCGACCAGCTCGACAGGACGAGGCTCATCGCGGTCGCGCAGCCCTACCTGCCCGGACTGAAGGTCGGCGACCGCTCGGTGTACCGCAAAATATTCTCCCCACTCATCAGGCCTGACTTCATGTTCACCAAGCTCATGGCCACCTATCCAAAGGACGCCGAGGAGATTGATAGCTACAAAATCGGCGACACCGAGGTGGTCATCTTCAAACCGGCAAACACCGTCCAATACCTCTACCACGTCACGCCGCCAGAGTTCAAGCTCGACGAGGACAAGTACGAGATACTGGACATGGCGCGCCGCATCATGGCCGAGCACAAGCCAGAACAGCAAGACTTCGTCAACCCGGAAAGGATGCGCGAGGTGTTCTACAACGTCGGCCACGACTTACTAGAGGAACTCGCGAACTACCGCAACCTGAAAGTGTCGCAAGAGGACGTCGAGGAACTGACGCAGATCCTGATCAGGTACACGGTCGGCTTCGGACTCATAGAAATCCTTCTGAGAGATGAGCGCGTCCAGGACATCACGATTAACAGCCCCATGGGCGCCTCGCCGATGTTCCTGGTGCACAGCAAGTACGACGAGTGCGAGACCAACGTCATCCCCTCAGTCACGGACGCCGAGTCATGGGCGTCAAAGCTCAGGCTGATGAGCGGCAGGCCACTGGACGAGGCCAACCCCATCCTGGACACCGAGATCGAGATTCCTGGCGTGGCGCGGTCGCGCATCGGCGTCATCGCGCCGCCGCTCAACCCGTCAGGCATCGCGTACGCGTTCCGCCGTCACCGGGACAAGCCGTGGACGCTGCCGTTGTTCATCAAGCATCGCATGATCAACCCCTTGGCCGCAGGACTGATCAGCTTCCTCGTGGACGGCAACAGGACCATGCTCATCGCGGGTACGAGGAGCGCCGGCAAGTCATCATTGCTCGGATCATTATTGGTGGAGATCATGCGGAAGTATCGCATCATCACCATCGAGGACACCTTGGAGCTGCCGACGGCCAGCCTCCGCAAGCAAGGGTACAATATCCAGCCCATGAAGGTGGCCAGCGCCTTGTCACGAGGCACGTCAGAAGTTCCCGCTGATGAAGGTATCCGCACTACGTTACGCCTCGGCGACTCGGCATTGATCGTCGGCGAAGTACGTTCTACGGAGGCTCGCGCACTGTACGAGGCGATGCGCGTCGGTGCACTGGCCAACGTGGTTGCCGGTACCATCCACGGCGACAGCCCGTACGGCGTGTTCGACCGGGTCGTCAATGACCTGCAAGTCCCTAGGACGTCGTTCAAAGCCACTGATATCATCATCGTTGCTAACCCTATCCGTTCCGCCGACGGCCTACATCGTTGGCGCCGGGTGACGCAGATTTCCGAGATCCGCAAGGACTGGGAAGACGACCCGGTGCGTGAGAGCGGGTTCATCGACCTGATGAAGTACAACGCCGAGAAGGACGAGCTTCTGCCGACCGATGACCTCATCAATGGGGACAGCGACATCTTGAAAGCCATTGCCGGCAACGTCAAGGAGTGGGCTGGCAACTGGGACGCGGTGTGGGAGAACATCGAGCTGCGCGCAAAGGTCAAGGAAGAGATTGTCAAGGCAGCGGAGATGGAGGAGGATGACGAGCTGCTGGAGGCGCCGTTCGTGATCCGGTGCAATGACGAGTTCCACAGGATCAGCGACAAGGTGCGTGAAGAGGTGAGGAAACTGGACGGCGAGCGGATATTCTTCTCGTTCCAGGAGTGGTTGCGTGACGCTGCGCACGAAGAGAAGGTCAGGCACGAGCAGGAGCACGAGCGGTTGCAGAATGGGAACAGATGATGACCTGGAGCGGTTCAAGCGACGATACACCGAGCGGTTGCAGCGGGAGCTCGGGGAGGAACAGGTAGGCTCAGGCGCGGTCAGCACGAGCGATTACGACAACTTTCGGAAGCAGTACTTGCCCACCCATCTGTCCTGGTATGAGCGCGCGTGCAACGCCGCCGAGAAAGTGTTCGGGATGAAGCCTGACAAGAAGGCGGTGCCGAAGATCCAGGAAGCGATCGACATCTGCCACTTGCACGTCACGCCAACGGGCGTGACGAGCCTGTCGTTATTGGTACCCGCGCTCATCATCGTCGCCGGCCTGGTGTTCGGGTGGATGCTCCCATACGTGTTGAGCGGCGGAGAGCAGGCCAGCTTCTTCTTCGTCATCGTCGGTCTCATCGCGGCGGTCGCGGTGATCATGCCATTGCAGAAGCTGCCGTTCTTCTTGGCAAATAATTGGCGGCTGAAGGCGTCGAACCAGATGGTGCTGTGCGTGTTCTACATCGTCACGTACATGCGGCACACCTCGAACCTGGAGTTGGCAGTCGACTTCGCTGCCGAGCACCTCGGCCCGCCGTTGTCTGTCGACCTGAAGAAAATCATCTGGAACATTGAGACGGAGAAGTACGAGTCGGTGAAGGAGTCCTTGGACGCCTATCTTATGACGTGGCGCAACTGGAACATGGAATTCATCGAGTCCATGCACCTCATCCAGTCGTCGCTGTACGAGTCGTCGGAATCGCGGAGGGTCGACGCGTTGGACAAGGCGTTGAAGGTCATGCTGGACGAGACGTACGAGAAGATGTTGCATTACGCGCATGACTTGAAGTCGCCGTTGACGACGCTGCACATGCTCGGCGTCATCCTACCCATCCTCGGGTTGGTCATCCTGCCCTTGGTAGTGTCGTTCATGGAGAACGTGAAGTGGTATCACATCTTCGTCTTGTACAACGTCGCGCTGCCGCTCGGCGTCTTCTACCTAGGCAAGAACATCCTCTCTACACGGCCGACCGGGTACGGGCAGGCGGACATCGCCGAGATGAACCCGTCGTTCAAGAAGTACCGTTCCGTCCTGGTCAGGTTCGGCAAGCAAGAGGTGCAGGTCAATCCGTTGTTCGTCGCGATCTTCGTCTTCGCGTTGTTCTTCCTCATCGGCGTGTCGCCACTACTCCTCTGGACGGCGGGCGGTGAGTGCGCGGACTTCACGCTCGGCAGCGAGGGCATCAAGTCGCGGTGCGACATCAGTGACAAGAACTCTATCCGGTTCTCATTGTTGGATTACCGCGACGTGGTCGACAAGGAGGACAAGACGAAGACGGGGAAGAAGCTCGGCCCGTTCGGCCTGGGCGCTTCGTTGTTGTCGTTGGCCGTGCCGTTGGCATTCGGTATCGGCGGGGGGTTGTGGTACCGGTTGCGGAGCAAGAACGTCATCAAGATCCGCAAGAAGGCGAAGCAGCTGGAGAAGGAGTTCGCGGCTGCGTTGTTCCAGCTCGGCAACCGCCTGGGAGACGGCTACCCCGCGGAGATCGCGTTCCAGAAAGTCGCTGGTGTCATGGAGGGCACGATCTCCGGCAAGTTCTTCGAGCTGGTGAGCATTAACATCCAGAAGAACGGGATGGGCGTGGAGAAAGCAATCTTTGACCCACACCAGGGCGCGCTGGTGTATTATCCTTCTAACCTTATCGAGAGCAGCATGAAGGTGTTGTTGGAATCCTCGAAGAAAGGGCCGCTCATCGCCTCCCAGGCGTTGCTCAACGTTTCGGAGTACATCAAGCAGATGCATCGGGTCGATGAACGGCTGCGCGACCTCATGGCGGATATCATCAGCTCGATGGTGTCGCAGATCAAGTTCTTGACGCCTGCCATTGCCGGCATCGTCATCGGCATCACGAGCATGATCACCCAGATACTGGGGACGCTGACCGACCGGTTGTCGGACATCACCGGCGCCGAAGGGCTCGGCTCAGGCGCCCAGTTCATCGACTCGTTCGGCATGGGCGTGCCGACGTTCTTCTTCCAAATCGTCGTAGGACTGTACGTCGTGCAGATCGTGTACTTGTTGACGGTCTTGGTGAACGGCATCCAGAACGGTGCTGACAAGTTGAACGAGCGGTACTTGTTGGGGAAGAACCTTATCAAGAGCACGTTCACGTACGTCGCGATCGCTTTCATCGTGATGCTGTTGTTCAGCATCATCGCCGGCAGCATCGTGAACAGCGTGGGAACGTCGTTGTAAGGACCAGATGCGCGGAGCGTCCTTGAAGAAATGAGAGGTCATATCGAAAAGCAGAGGTCTTGTTATCCAAAAATGGGAGTGCTGGGATTTGAACCCAGGACTTCGTCGTCTTCAGCGACGCACTCTGTAGCGCGCAATCAACCATTGCTGGCTCATGCCGCCCCGCTGAGTTACACTCCCTTGAAGCAAGAATAAGAACAAAAAGGCTATTTATAAAGCTTGTGTGCTTACAGCTTCTCTATCGTGCCGTTCCTGCCCGTGGTGAGCTGCTTCTCGCCTTGCCACTCGCCGACGTAGCAGTCCGTCAATTTGAGCTTGTCGCCCACGTCGTACTTATCCACGTCCTCGTTCCACAGCGTCAGTTGCACAGAACCCGAGTCATCCTTGACGACGACGTTGCACACCTTGCCGCTATTCCCGAACTTCTGGAATTCCCTGACCGGCGTCTTCTCAGTAATCTCTACCTCGTCGATGTTGATATTCCCTTGCCGCACTTGCAATTCTGAAACCTTCAATGATAACACCTCAAACCATAAGGGTATCCACATCTCTTTTAAATTTTTTGTTTGCCGGACATCGCGTCCTTGATGAACGCCACGACATCTTCCTTCTTGACCCGGACTTGTTTCGTGCTGTCCCGTTCTCTGACCGTGACCGTGCCATCCTTCTTCGTGTCGAAGTCGACGGTGATGCAGTACGGCGTCCCTACTTCATCCATGCGCGCGTACCTCCTACCGACGCTTCCTGACCGGTCGTACGTCGCGACGAGCCCGGCATCTGCCACGTCCTCATAAATTTGCCTCGCGATGTCCGGCAAGTCCTCCTTGTTCACCAACGGGAACACCGCCGCCTGGATAGGCGCCATCATAGCCGGGATGACAAACGTGTCCTGCTCCTTCTGCTCATCATACTTGTAGAAGATATCCATCAGTGAGAACACCGGCCGGTCAGTGCCGAACGCTATCTCGAGTACGTGCGGCACCTCCTTCTTGCCCGTGGCCTCGTTCCTCGCCACCAATCGCTGCTTCGCATGCTTGGCGTGCTGGCCCAAATCATAGGTGGTACGGTCGTGGACACCGCATATCTCATACCAACCGAAGCTTTGCAGCTCAACCTCGACATCCCATGCATCATCGGCGTAGAACGCCTTCTCGTCCTCCGCGTGCTGCCGCAGCCGCATCTTGTCCGCAGGTATACCCATGTTCTTGAATAAGGTGTAGGCAAGCCTGATCACCCAACCATACGCCTCCGACGTGAAGTGTCCTCGCTTGTGCGCTTCGCCGAACGTCATGTCCTGCTGCTCGCCGCCCGCCGGAAGGAAAGCGGCCCGGTCATCCTTGACGTCCCTGAACGGCTCGTACGGCTGCTTCTGGTCCTCGAACAGGAAGAGTTGCGCCTCTGCCTGGGTAAACTCCCGCTGCCGGAGGATGTGCTGCCGCGGGCTGACCTCGTTCCTGAACGCCTTGCCCACCTGGAAGACGCCGAAGGGTAGCTTGTCACGGAAGAAAGACAGGTAGCGGGTGAAGGGAAGATACGTGGTCGTAGCCGTCTCCGGCCGGTTGTACGCCTCTTGTCCCAGGCCGACCGTGGTGCCGAGCATGAGGCTGTGCTGCTTGATCTCCGGGATGAGCTTCTTGCCCCGCGGCGAGGTGATGCCTTCTGCTTGGATGACGGCGATGAGCTGTTCCGGCGTCGCGGCTTCGAGGCTGACCGTCTTGCCGTCCAGCTCCACGGCCTCCTTGCCGAGCCGCTCCTTGACGAGGTGGTCGGCCCGGTAGACGTTGCCTTGCTCGTCCTTAATGAGCGGGTCGGTGAAGCCGGAGAGGTGTCCTGACGCCTGCCACACCTGCTCGGGCGTGATGATGGGGCATTCCACCTCCCAGAACTCGTGCTTGACGAACGTCTCCTGTATCACTGCCTCTACACGGTTCTTCAACAATTTGCCGAGCGGAGCGTAGTCGTAGAACCCTGCGAGACCGCCGTACAGCTCTGGCGACGGCCCCCACACAAAACCTTTCCTGGCGATCCACGCCATGAGGTCTCCTTTTGCCGCCATAGGGGTGATGTGGTTGGTGATACTTTATTAAGATAGCGGAAAAGAAGGATTTAAATATTATGTGTCAGGACAAGCATCGCCACACGATGAGGTGTCACCCATAGGAAAAATCAAGGAGACCTTGGAACAGTTGAGCAAAGAGGACGATAGAGGAATTTTTCATGAAGGGGTGAAGAAGTTGTTTGAACAGGAGATGTCCGCTGGCGGCGACATCATGGCATTGAAACATGCTTCTGCAGAAGTCGGTAAGCGCATCGAAGAGGCGTGGAAGGTCGTGGGCTTGGGGTATGGCACAAAGGATGCCAAAGCGGATGTCAAGCGGGCTCAAGACAACCTAAGAACAGCTATTCATCACCTAGAACACATGAAACATGCCATTAAGAGACTCATGCATGAAAAGATAAGGATTGACGGTGCAAGGGATGAGGATCGGTTAGCCCTGTCAGAGCACCAGAAGAATTAATCGCTCGAACCCCTCCTTTTAAGAACTAGTTTTCATTCTCTCCCGTGCATGGCTCGCAAGAAGTCCAAGGAATCCTGGAAGGTGTACAAGAACGTGTTCGACGAGTTCACCCTCCGCACCTTGTTCAGGCTGGAATCGCAAGGCTTTTTCTCCGGGTTGACATCCGCCTACCGTTTGGGCAAGGAGGCGAACATCTTCATCGCCGACAACGAGGAGAAGGACGTCATCGTCAAGATCTACCGCTTGGAGAACTGCAATTTCAATAAGATGCACTCCTACTTGTCGCAGGACGAGCGGTACCACGACCTCAAAGGGCAGAAAAGGAAGATAGTCTTCAGCTGGGTGCAGCGAGAATACCGGAACCTGCTCATCGCAAGAGAGGCCATCAGGGTGCCGACACCGCTCGCTATCAGGGATAATGTTTTAGTGCTGGAGATGATCGGCAAGGACGGGCCTGCGCCTGAATTGAAGGACGCGAGACCGAAAAATCCTGAGCAATTCTTGGATAAAATATTGTTGATGGTGAAGCGGCTCAAGGATCACGGCTTGGTCCACGGCGACCTGTCAGCGTTCAACATCCTCAACCACGAGGAAGAACCGGTGTTCATCGACTTCTCGCAAGCCACGACGACGAAAAGCAGTGGATGGGAAGATCTCTTGCGAAGAGACGTGGAGAACGTGCTCAATCATTTCAAAAAATTAGGAATAGAAAGAGATAGTGCAGCCATCTTAGAAGGATTGCATGACAATGATTAAGAAGAAAACCTGGCCTGACCTCTTCCAGAAAATGGTTGATGGAAAAAAGAATGTTGATTGCAGATTGGCAGATTTCGATCTCGAGGAAGGCTATACCCTCATCCTAGAAGAGTGTGAGTCGAAAACTAAGAAGTATACCGGAAGGACACTGCAAAAGAAGATAAAGCATCTGAACAAGGTCTTCCTAACCGACTATCACCTCTGCGACGACATCAAGAAATATGGTCACTGGGTGATTGAGCTTGAATAAAGTATTTAAACAAGCCCTGACTTTCATACCATTATGACCCCATCGCCTCCCCCCGTCGACGAGACGGACACGCCGGTCCCCGCATCCCAAGACCCCGCACTGCCAGAATTCTCGTACGAGCTGAAGGTCCCAAAGGACCGCATCGCCGTGCTCATCGGCCCCCAAGGCAAGGTGAAGCAGGAGTTGGAAGAGCAGACCAAGACTTCCATCAAGGTCGACTCCAAGGAAGGCGACGTCTCCTTGCAAGGAAAAGACTCGTTGGCATTGTTCGCGCTTCGAGAGGTCGTCAAGGCCATCGGCCGCGGCTTCAACCCAGAGATCGCGACGCTCCTGCTCAAGCAGGACTACGTCATCGAGATCGTCAACTGCAATGACTACGCCCAACAGAAGTCGCACGTGCAACGGTTGCGCGGACGGGTCATCGGCGCTGACGGCAAGGCCAGGACGACTATCGAACACGTCACGGAAACATCCATCGTCGTGTACGGCAAGACGATCAGCATTATCGGCACGACGGAACGAGCGATGCTGGCAAGGAGGGCTGTCGAGTTGTTACTAGAGGGCAGCACGCACGCCGCGGTCTACAAGTGGTTGGAGAAGAACATCAAGCAGTTCCGGAAGAAGGAAGGACTCTCATTCTAGGCTTGGTCAGCGTATTCCTGGAGCAGGACGGCCTCCTTGGCGCGGTAGCAGAAGCCCCGCTCCACGTTGTCCGGGATGGCGTCGCAATCATAGTGCTCCGTGTTCCTGTTCAGGTCTTGGTAGCACGCGTCCTTGGCCACGCCGTCAGTCTCTGCCTGGCAGACCGCCCACCCGGAGAGCTGGTGCTCGGGAGGCGGCATCACGGCCGGGAGTGGCGGCTGCGCCGTCGGGGATGGCGCGCTGGCAGGCTCGGTCTGCCTGAACACGACGAGGAACAGCGCGACGAAGAGGATGATGACCACGACCGACGCGATGGCGATGCCGACGAAGTGGGTGTGGTAGTGTCGCTTGTTGTGCGCGTGCGCCTCGTTGTGCGCCTCGTACATCGCGGCTTCGACGTCTTCCGCCGACCATCCTTGCCTGATGAGCACGGTGCGGATGCTGTTGGAATCCATGCGGTGGTTCAACTGCTCCTTGATGTAGTCGACGAGCTGCTTGTTCGCCATGAGACTATTTTTAAACGAGGAGGTTTTTATTTCTTTTGGTTGGGGAAAAGTTTATTAAACGAATCCCGCCGCATCACACCCATGAGCGAGGATGCCAACCTGGGCGAGTACGGTGGGGACCGTCGAGAAAAAACCAATACTCGCAGGCAGAAGGCGGTCGAGATGTCCGCCAAGCAAAGGGATATCAGCGTGGCGGAGTTCTTCGAGAAGAACAGGCACCTGCTCGGTTTCGACAACAAGCGGAAAGCGTTGTTGACGACCGTCAAGGAAGCGGTGGATAACTCGTTGGACGCGTGCGAAGAAGCCGGCATCCTCCCGGAGATACTCGTGGAAATAGTCGAGATGGGCAACGACCGTTTCCGCATCATCGTGGAGGACAACGGTCCTGGCATCGTGAAGAAACAAGTCCCGAAGATCTTCGCGAAATTATTGTATGGTTCCAAATTCCACAAGATCGCCCAAAGTCGCGGGCAGCAAGGCATCGGCATCTCCGCCAGCGTCATGTACGGGCAGTTGACGACGGGCAGGCCGGCAAAGATCACGAGCAAGATCAGCGGGGGAGCGGCGCATTATTATGAGCTACGATTGAACACGCAGAAGAACGCTCCGGAAATACTCGCTGACCAGGAGAAGCCATGGGAGAAGAAGCACGGGACCAAGATCGAGATCGACTTGGAAGCGTC
>WJKR01000069.1 GCA_014729015.1 Candidatus Woesearchaeota archaeon
GACGCTGACGGGGAAGCTCGGCCGCTGGCTGCTCACGTTCGAGCGGCAACGATGAAAGTTATATATAAGAAAACCCTTCTCTGTACGCATGATGAAGTTTGACACCAGGCTCCTCAAGCTCTATCTCAACGAGTTCAAACGCGCACAGGACGCTCCGTTGAAGGTGCAGAAGGAGCTGCTCATGAGAATCCTGCGCCAGAACAGGAACACGCAGTACGGCAAGCGACACGGTTTCAGGAATATCAGGACCACGAAGGACTACCAGGAAAGAGTTCCAATCGTCACGTACGATGACCTGGCAGAAGAGATAGAGATGATCAAGCAGGGGAAGAACCGGGTGTTGACGAACAAGAAGGTCGCGTTGCTCGCGACCACGAGCGGCACGACGGGCGAACCGAAGCTCATCCCGGTCACGAGGGAAAGGACGCGGCAGCTGAAGAAGGAGCTCATGCTGTGGGCGACGTTCATGGTCAAACGCTTCCCAGGGCTCTTGCGGGGGAAAACATTGTACTTCGCGGGGCCGCCGAGGGAAGGCATCACTGCTGGCGGCGTCGTCATGGGCAGCATCTCGGGCTACATGGCCAAGAAAGCGCCGTGGTTCGCCAAGCAGAAGATGGTCGTGCCGCCGGAAGTGTATAATGAGTTCGACGTGGATAAGAAGACCAATATTATCGCCAACCTCGCCCTGCGGAGTAACATCACGCAACTGGGGTTCGCAGCTCCCATAGAGGCAATCCTGTTCTTCGAATACGTGCAGAAGCATCGCCACCGGCTCATCAACGAAGTGTTATTGGTGAATCCGCGACGAGCAAGAAAGCTCGCGTGCCTGCCGGACTTCAAACCCCTCACGCTGTGGCCGAAGCTCCAGCTCATCAGCTGCATCATGTCGGATAACAACTCACCGTATATTGAGCAGTTACGGAAGAAGATCGGCAAAAAAATAGCGGTCAAGGACCCGGGCATCTATGCCAGCGAAGGGCGGCTCACTATCGGGTTGACGAATCATCGACGAGCGGGGCTCATCACCGCCACGGAAAACTTCTTCGAATTCGCCGAAAAAGTCGGCGATGACGAGTTTTTGCCGCCGGTACTCATCAACCAAGTGGAACAGGGCAAGGAGTACAAAGTCATCCTCACCACCAAGGAAGGGCTCTACCGTTACGACATGGGAGACGTCCTGCGCGTCGTCGGTTTCAAGAAAAGACTTCCTATCATGGAATTCGTGTGCAGGGAGAACTTCCTCAACATCGTAGGGGAGCTCGCATCGGAAAACCAGCTCGTCAGATCAGTGGAGGACGCTTGCCGACAACTGGACATGACACATGACGGGTTCACTTTTTTGCCATACACCGAAGACTTGAACAAGAAGCCGTGCTACGAATTGCTGTTTGAGCCTAAGACCAAAATTGGCGTTGATAAGGCGAACAAGTTCTTACGAGTGGTCGAGGAGCAATTGCAAGAAAACATTCAAGACTACCGGCAGATGCGGAACGAGTTCGGCAGGATGAGTCATATACGGCTGGCCATCGTCAAGCGAGGCGGCTACCAAGCGTTCGAGAAGAAGCGGATGACAAGCAGCGGCCAACCGAAACCAATCAGGGTCGCGAAAGACTACGCGTTCAGAGACAATTTCCGTATCGAGCGGACACTTCTCGCATGAACGATTCCTTGTCTTCATAGAACGTTTCTTCATGCTTCGCCAATTTTGGTCTTCGGCCGGTCTCTTAGACGGTTTCTCTAACCATGGTGTCGTCGAGCCCCCTTATTCCGCGGCTCCGGCTTGCCGCCAGGCGCGATGTAGAGCCCTTGCGTAGGTCTTCCTCCCGCTTGCTCTGGTACGCCATGAGCTTCTTCGCCGTCCTTGGCTTCGGTGACGTCGTAGCCGTCCTGTGTGTTCCAGTCCTTCTTTGAGGGTTCGCCGGTTCTCTGGGTTGTCGTCGATGATGATGATTTTGGTCATGGGTTGTTGTTGCCGTGTTTTTCTCGATATAAAATGTGTTTGCTTTTATTATTTTCTATAAAGAAAATAATTATGTTTAAATCACCGAACGCTTTCCGCACCCACAGACAAGAACATGACGACGTGCGACATGTGCAGCAGCACCACAGGGCCGTTCTACACCGCAAACATCGAAGGAGCCAAGATGCGCGTCTGCAACAAGTGCAAACACTACGCCAAAGAAGCCTGGCTGATCAAAGAGAGCCTACCACCAGACAAACCAGCAAAGACCACCCCCAAAGCGCCGCCGCAACGAGGAGAAATCATCCAAGTCGTCGTACCGGACTACGGCAAACGCATCAGACAAGCACGAGAACGACTCGGCCTCAAGCAAGAAGTCCTCGCCAAACAGCTCTCCGTCAAAGGAAGCGAACTCCACACATGGGAAAACCACCACCGCACGCCGAGCCACGACAGCGCCCGCAAACTCGAAAAAGCGCTCCACATCACTCTCATCGACCATCACGAAGAAAAACCTCTACAAAAGAAGGAGGCCAAAGCAGGAAGCGGCCTCACCATCGGCGACATGCTGAGGAGATAGACCATGCCCAAGCAACCAAGGATTAAACGAGGACACATCATCATCACCGCCATAATCGTCAGCATCATCCTCTACCTCGCCGGCGTCATGACCGGCCTCAACGCGAACAAGGTCGTCGAGCAGCAAGTCGAGGTCGACATCGACGAACTCAAGGCAGTACTAGACGACTCAGCGCTGGACCTCAAGAACATCCAACTCCAGCAATTCTTCATCGACAACTTCCCAGAAACAGACAGATGCGCCCTCATCGACATCTACAGCGAACACCTCTACGACCAGATCAGCAGTTACTGGCAAGTCCTGCCGCAACGGCTCGAAGCGTACGACAAGCACAGCAGAAAGAGCGACGACTACGTCGCCCTCAAAAGAGAATACATCCGCCTCTCCCTGCGGTTCTGGCTGACCACTATGACCTCATACAACAAGTGCGGCGACAAGGACCTCATCGGCATCCTGTACTTCTACACCCCCGGCTGCGACGGCTGCGTCCGTCAAGGAGAAGCGTTCGACGAGTTCCAGCTCTCCCTCCAACAAGAAAAGGACATCATCATCTTCCCCATCGACGCCACCTTCCCGGACGACACAGTCACCATGCTCACCACGTTCTACGGCATCACCGAGTATCCGGCGACCGTGCTGCACGGCGACGTCGTCCAAGGAGAGATCGTGACCGCACAGCAACTCCTCCAACGATACGACTGAACAGGAAGGACAAGAACAGATACTTTTATAAGAGGCGGAGGCCTCCTCCGCCTAGCAGTATACGAGGGACAACATGGTACTCCGATTGCTCAAGCAAGCAGGACAAGCACTCATCGCCCCAGAAAAAATGTTCAGGAACACGCAGCAACGGACGATAGAATCCATGGTCAACGATTACCTCAAGCTCGTGCTTACCATGGGCATCATCACCGCCATCCTCGCAGCGCTCTGGAGCCTCGGACGATCAGCCTACTACGACCTCTTCCTCCACATCGACGTCCACTACCTCAGGCTCCTCAACTACCTCGTCGGCAAGACGTTCAGCATCGCCTTCGGCTACCTCATCGCCGGCACCTTCGGCCTCTTCTTCATCAGCATCGTCCTGAACACCTTCCTCAGGATGAAATACGTCCAGCTCCTCAAGATACTATTCATCGCCGTCACACCCCTGCTGCTCCTCATCTGGATACCCGACGCCATTGTCGGCACAGCGCTCTGGAGCGCCGTCCTGCTCGTCATCGGCATCAAGGAAACAAGCAAGCTGCACGCCGTCAAGAAGACCTCCATCCAACAACGGGACTGAGACACGATGAGGAAGACACCACACTCCATCCTGCTCATCAGCGTCACCATGGCCACCATCATCTTCCTGGCGGTCAACGGCGCCGTTCGGACAGAGTACGAACAGAAACCGCACATCCAAGAAGAGTTCGCAGAGCAGGACTACCAAGCGTTGTACGACTTCTACATCGCCGCGACACCCAACCTCGCAGGCAGGCCGTACTACGGCGACCCCGACGCACCCATCACCCTCATTCTCTACACCGACTTCACCAGTGCAGGAGCACAAGCGTTCGCCGACGACATCCTTCCAGGACTCCTCAGCGAATTCGTCCACACCGGCAAGGCGAAGCTCTACCACAAACATCACCTCACCACCGACGACTACCAGCAAAAGACGCCGACGTACTATTACGCGCAATCATTATCCTGCTACCACGAACAGCAACCGGCGACGTACTATGAGTTCCTCTTCGCGTTGTTTAACACCACCCTCCATGACCTCCCCGAACTCGTAGGAAGCCATGGCGCCGACCGACAAGCACTCATGCAGTGCATTAGGGAACAAACATTTAAAAACATCAAGGAAGACCTAGGAGAAGTGCAGCAGTTCGGCATGGTCGGCATCACGCCAAGGCTCTACGTCGGCATGCGACAACGAGGCTACCAGAGCATCGACGGCGTACCCGTCTATGACCAAGTGAGGAGAAAAATACGGGACTACCAAGTGCGACTCGGTGATTGAACATGGACATGCAGGCGTTTACCCTATTCCTGTACAACATCGCCATCCTCCCAGTCATCTTCCTCTCCGTCCTCTTCATCCTGCTCTCGCTGATCAACCTCGTCGTGGACCGCAAGCAGCAACGATACAAGCTACCCAAGGAGCTACCGTTCATCAGCGTGCAAGTACCCACGTTCAACGACCCCATAGCGGTCCGCTGCATAGAAAGATGCCTGCGGTTTGACTATCCCAAGGACAAGTACGAGATTATCATCGTCGACGACTCCACCAACCCAGAGACGCAGGCGAAGCTCATGCAGTTCACCGAGGACCACCCAGGATTCGTCAAGTACGTCCACCGCACCAACCGTGACGGGTTCAAGCCGGGCGCGCTCAACAACGCCATGAAGATCACCAAAGGAGAAATTATCACCGTCTTCGATGCCGACTGGATCCCGCGGAAAGACTACCTGAAGACCATCATCGGGCCGTTCAGCGATCCGCAGGTAGCGATCGTGCAGTCACGGCAAGGATTCTACAACAAGGATACGAACATCATCACCCGGTTCGCCGCCTACCTCCTCATGATATTCCACACCATCGTCCTGCCCATCAGCAACAGCGTCAACACCGTCTTCTTCTGCGGCACGGCCGGCGCCATCCGTCGCAAGCACTTCGAGGAGGTCGGCGGATGGAACAAGGCGAGCATCACCGAAGACTCGGAACTCAGCGTCAAGCTCCTCATCAAGGGCTACAAGACCGTCTACTTGCAGTATAGCACGCCCAGCGAGGTGCCCGACACGTTCGAGAGCTTCGTCAAGCAGCAGATGCGCTGGTGCTACGGCAACGTCCGCGTATTTGTCGATAACGCGCGCAACATCATCCTCGACAAGCACCTCAACCTCAAGCAAAAGCTCATGATACTCTACATGACCACTGCGCACATCACGGCGCCTTTCGTGCTGCTCATGACCATCTTCGGCTTCGCGGGTTGGTTCTTCGGGGAGCCCACGCTCATGACCGTCGGCGA
>WJKR01000070.1 GCA_014729015.1 Candidatus Woesearchaeota archaeon
CTCAAAGAGGTGAACTGACACCATGAGAGAGAACACAAAAAAAGGTTTCGTCATCGGGACGACCGCCATCCTGCTCGCCGTCATCTACTTCGTCACCAAGAACATCTCCCCAGAGGCGCTGAAAGAGCTCGGATTGCAGCTCCCCCTACCCCTCTTTACCTTCATCATCGCTACCATAGACGGCTTTAATCCCTGCAACCTGTTCGTCCTGACCCTCCTCCTCTCCCTCGTGCTCTCCGTGTCGCACGCAAGAAAAAAGATATGCATTGTCGGGTACAGCTTCATCGTTGTCGTCTACATCTTCTACTTCCTCTTTATGATTGCATGGCTGAACATTTTCAAGTACATCGGCTTCATCGACCCGCTGAGGATTGGCATCGGCGTCCTAGCGGTCGTCGCAGGGCTGATTAATTGCAAAGAGTACTTATTCTACAGAAAAGGGATAACGCTCATGGTGCAGGACAGGCACGTCAATCCGCTCAAGAAAAAGATACGGCACGTCGCGGACGTCGTCAAGCACGGGTCGACCCCCGCATTGATAGGAGCGTCAATCGTGTTGGCAGTCTTCGCGTCATTGGTCGAACTACCCTGCACCGCCGGCTTCCCCATAATCTATACAGGGGTGCTGACCGGCATGTCATTAGGAGGATTGGCGTACTATGAATACGTACTGCTCTACAACCTCTTCTATGTGCTGCCGCTCATTGTCATCATCACAGTCTTAGCCTACACGTTCAAAGGGAAGCAGATAAAGAAGACGACCATGGCGCTCATCAAGTTCATCGGCGGCGCGATAATGCTCCTGCTCGGCATCCTCCTGCTCGTGAACCCTGGTTTGATACTAGGAGTGTGAGCATCACTCGCTCAGCCGCCGGAGCTCCTCGACCTCTTCCCTTATGAGGCTGAAACCCCTACGCCAAAAATCCTTGTCCGCAGGATCGACGCCGAAAGGCCGCAGCAGCTCAACAGGGGAGGCGTTCCCGCCCGAGCTCAATAATTCGAAGTATTGCTCCTTGAACGCGTCGCCCTGCTCGCGATACAGATCAAAGAGCGAGAGCACTAAAAGGTTTCCCCACGCATAAGAGTAGCAATAGAACGGCATCACGTGGATGTGCGGGATGTAATGCCACTCATGCTTGAACACCTCAGGAATCTCCATGTCACCGAATTGTTCTCGTAACAAGTCCATCCATTCCCCCTCGAGCTCCTCCTTCCTGGCCCCCTCCGGGATGCGCTCATGAGCATACTGCTCGAAGAGGACGAAGAACGCCTGTCGTGTGATAGAAGCGTATTGATCATCCAGGAGTTTGATAAGCACCGCCCGCCGCTCTTCCACGTCTTCGCTCTCCCGCAGGAATCGCTGCGCCAATAGCATCTCGCCGAAGATGCTCGCCGTCTCAGCCATGGGCGGCACTTCGTCATAATGGAACACGTTCTGCTTCCTCGCGAGCATGCCATGGATGCCATGCCCGAACTCGTGCATCATGGTGAAGAGGTCACGGACGGTCCCCGTGTGGTTCAAGAGGATGAAGGGGATGTCGCCAGGATGCAACCCGCAGCAGAACGCCCCGCTCCGTTTGGACCGCTGCGGATGGCTGTGCACGTGCTGCGCATCAAAAATCGCCGTTGCCGCATCGTAGAATCGTTGGTCAAACGCTTTATAGGTCTCGAGCACCATCGCCTTGCTTTTCCCATAATCATACGTTGCTGTCTCGTTGTGCGGGTACGGCGCGTAGAGATGGAACCGGGAGAAACAGTACTTCGATCCCTTGCTCCTGTTCAAGGCATACTTGAGCCGAAAGTATTCGGTGAAGACGTCCGCGTTCTCCCTCACCACCTCCAATAACGCTTCCGCTGCCTCGCCCGGGATGTCATTATCGACGTTCCTGACAGCGAGAGAGTCCTCGTACCCCCGTATCTTGATGCCTTCGTTCCCCCAGTCGAGCACCAGGTTCTTGTACATCTCAGCGAGCAACGTGCTTTCCCGACCGTATTTTCCGAGCAAGGTCTTGTACGCTGCTTCCCGCAACCGAGCGTCAGGACCGACGACATGCCGTGCCACTTCTTCCTGCGTCAACCCTTGCTTGCCGTCGAAGTCATAGCTGAAACTACTCGTGAGCACCTCGTACAGGTGACCGATGGCGCTGCTGCCCGTGAGGGACTTGACGTTGATGACCTGTTCCACCTCCTCAGACTTGGTGTAAGGCTTCTCCTTGCGCAAGGTCTGCAAGTAATAATGGTATTCCTCCAATGCGGGCGCTTCCAACAACCTCCTTGCTGCTTCGTCACCGAGCTGGATGAACCATAACTGGAAGAACAACATCCGGTTGGCGAGATCGTTGCTGACCTGCTCGTACTTCGTGGATGCCGCGAGCACCTCCGAATCCTGGGTGTTCTCACTCAACCGCAGGCTATAATATCCACTAATCTTCGAGAACAACACCATGATCGCCGCTTTCTCCTTGAGCAGGCCACGCAGCCCTTCAGGGGTGACGCTCGCGAGCGTCCCCCGATGCCGACAGAACGCACCCACCTTTTCTCGCACTTCTTCTATCAGCGCTTCGACGGTTCTTCCTTGCAACAACGAAGAAAGATCCCATACCGCCCGTTCTTCCACCATGCGGACCGTAACCGCCACGGGCTTTATATGCTTTCCCCCCTACTCCTCGCAACAAAACTTGAGCTGCTGCGGCTCGCACCCCTCGTCGTATTTCTCCAGTTCTTTCAAGATTTCCCTGTACAGCGCGGAATACTTCTTGTCCTCCGTGTCTTCCGCAACCTTTTTTTCTGACTCCTCAAAGCCGCGATCATGCTGGTTGCACAACGGACAGACTTCCGGCCCTCCCTCTTGCGGTATCTCAGCGCTGCACTGATTGCATATCCAGAGGTGCATGCAGAGAAGAAAACGAAAAATAGTATTTATGCTTTACTCCGATAACGGCACCCACGTCGTGCGGTGCTTCTTCTCCGCGAGGTAACGCTCCGCCTTGATGGCTGCCGCCGCACCAGTCCCCGCCGCGGTGACGGCCTGACGGAACACGTGATCAGCGACGTCGCCCGCTGCGAACACGCCAGGAAGGTTCGTCTCAGTCTCCTTGTTAGCGACGAGGTACTTCACCTCGTCCATGTCGAGCTTGCCTTCGAAGATCTTCGTGTTCGGGACGTGGCCGATGGCCAAGAACACCCCGTCGACCTCCATCTCCGTCTCCTTGCCGGTCTTGTTGTTCTTGAGCACGACGCCGTTCAACCCTTTCTCATCACCGAGGTACCTGCCAATCCCATGGTTGTACTTAATCTCGATCTTCGGGTCCCGCTCCATGCGTTCCCGCATGGCGACACTCGCGCGCATGACGTCCCGCCTGACAAGCATGGTCACCTTGTTCGCGAACCTGGTCATAAAGTGCGCATCCTCGCACGCGGCGTCGCCCCCGCCGACGACGACCACTGCTTTGTCCTTGTAGAACGCGCCGTCGCACGTCGCGCACGTGTGCACGCCGTTGCTCCTGTACTTCTCCTCATCAGGTAATCCCAACCACCGGGCTGACGCGCCGGTCGCGACGATGGCCGCGTCTGTTCGATACGCATCGCTATCGGTCTTGATGGTGTAGGTGCCATCCTTGTTTGGAATAAACTCGGTCGCCCGTTCCGTCTTGACCTCCGCGCCGAACTTCTCCGCCTGCCGCTTCATGCGCTGCACGAGTTCCGGTCCTTGGATGCCATCAGGCTCCCCGGGCCAGTTCTCCACCACGGTCGTCGTGGCTATCTGCCCGCCGTCCTCCATACCGGTCAGGACGAGCGGCTTGAGCTCTGCCCGAGCGTTGTAGATGGCTGCTGTCAGGCCGGCGACGCCCGAACCGAGGATGATGACTTCTCGTTCTTTCATGCCTAGTTCACCTCTCAAGGCTTTGGGTGAAGAGTTCTGTCAGTAACCGGACGCCCCACCCTGTTCCTCCTTCAGGGACGTACGCGGTCTTCTCATAGCTGAACGCGGTACCGGCGATGTCGAGGTGCGCCCAGGCGACTTTGTCGGTGACGAAATTTTTGAGGAACGCCGCTGCGATGATGGTGCCCGGAGCCCCCATGCCGCTCGGCTTCTTGCCGAGGTTGCGCACATCACTGATCGCGCCTTCCACCATCTTCTCATAATGCTTGTATAAGGGGAGTTCCCACACCAGCTCATCGGTCTGTTCAGCCGCGAGCTTGATACCCTCGATGAGCTCCTTGTCATTCCCGAGGAGTGGCGTGACGCGGTAGCCCAGTGCGTAGATCGCAGAGCCGGTCAATGTCGCCAGGTCGATCAGGTGTGTGGGCTTGTATTGCTTTTCGAGGTAGCTCAGCACATCAGCCAATACCAACCGTCCTTCTGCGTCGGTGTGCTCGACTTCGATGGTCTTGTCGTTGTACGCCTTGAGGATGTCTCCTGGCTTGTACGCGTCTGGTCCGAGCATGTTCTCCACCAGTCCGAGCGCTCCGATGATGCGTCCTGGGTGCTTGAGCCGTGCGAGCGCCGTCATGGTTCCCAGTACAGTGGCCGCTCCTCCCATGTCCAGCTTCATCTCTCGCATGTAGGGGTCTGGTTTCACCTGTAATCCGCCGGCGTCGAACGTAACGCCTTTGCCGGCCAGGGCGACGGGCGCTTCTTGCTTGTCATTGTTGAGCTCAAGCAAAACGAGTTGTGGCTCCTTGTCACTACCTCTGCTGACGCTGAGCATGCTCTCCATGCCGAGCTTTTCGAGCTCTTTCTTGCCGAGGACGGCGACTGAGAAGCCGTGTCGTTTGCCGAGCTCTTTTGCCAGGTTCGCAATTTTTGCTGGGTACTTCTCGCTGGCAGGCGTGTTCACGAGGTCTCTGACGAGGATGACGCCTTCGGCGATGACTTTTCCCCGCTTCACCTGTTTGCCGGCTATTTTGTGATCGTCTGTGATGATGGTGCAGTGTGTCGGGTCTTGTGGCTCTCCTGCTTTCCGCTTCTTGTACTCGTGGTAGCGATAGAGGCCGAGGAGTGTGCCTTCGGCAGCCGCTTGCGCCTGGTCACCCGTGGTCCTGAGGTCGACGCCGTAGTGCTTATGATGGTGGTCCCGAGCGTATTTCGCGGCTGTCCCTGCCGCTTTCCTGATGGCGTCCTGTGACGCCTGCTTCCCGATGCCGAGGAAGAGGTTGTCCTGTTTTCCTTGGAGCAGGAGCTGCGTGTCTTGCCTTCCTATGAAGTGCTCGTGCTTGTCCAGGTAGTTCTGCATTTTCTTGCTGAATCGCTTCTTGTCGAATCCTTCCGTCACCGGCAGGATGATAAGGTCTTCTTTGCCTGTCTTCTTGGTGTGTAAGCGCATGGTTGTTCCTCCTCACTAGGGCTCTGCATGGGTGTGGTTCGCTAGTACTTAAACTTTTTTTTTCGCTGGTGAGCGAGGTGCCGTTCCCTTCTGTGCCTTTGCTTCTCGCGTGGACCGGTTTTGCCTCGCTCGTACGTAGAGGGCACGTTCCTTTATAAATTATGGTGGAGTTGTGCCTCTCGTGGTGCTTATCAATCACATTTTTTCCGGTAGTCCTTGATGGCTTTTCTGAGCGCGTCTTGCGCGAGTACGGAGCAGTGCGTCTTTATGGCTGGCACTTCTCCCATCCTTTCTATGACGTCCTTGCTCGTCACGTTCTCTGCTTCCTCGAGCGTCTTTCCTTTGACGAGCTCGCAGAGGTAGTCCGATGATACGATGGCCGCGACGCAGCCGTAGGTCTTGAACTTGATGTCTGCTATCCGGTCGTCTTTCACCTTTATGCTGACGCGCATGATGTCGCCGCAGCGGACGTTGCCGACCTCTCCGGTGCTGTCCGCTTCTTGTATTTCTCCCATGAATCTCGGTTTTTTGAATCGTTCTGTTACTTGCTCGGTGTACATGTTTATCCCTCTGTCAGTGGCGATATTCTTCTGAGCTTGTCCACGGTGGCTTTGAGTGCGGTGAGCGTCCTGTCGAGCTCTTCCTTTGTCGTGTATCTGCTGATGGTGAACCGTACCGACCCGTGCGCTCGTTCGGGGTCGTCCTCGATGGCCATCAGGACGTGCGACGGTTCCAGCGTCTGTGACGAGCACGCCGATCCTGTCGAGGTGCAGATGCCTTGTGTGTCAAGGTTCATGATGATGGATTCTCCTTCGATGAACCTGAAGGAGATGTTCGCGTTGTTGCACAGCCTTTGCTCTCCTCTCGGCCCGTTGAGCCTGGTATGCGGTATCTTGAGGATTTCGTCGATGAGGTAGTCCCGTAATGCTTGCATTTTGTTGACGTGTGCCTCGTCCATGCCGAGCTCGACTGCCTTGGCGAAGCCGACGATGCCCGGCACGTTCTCGGTGCCTGAGCGCCGTTTCCGTTCGTGGCCTCCTCCGTCGAGCAATGGCTTGATGGCCGTTCCTTGCTTGACGTAGAGTGCGCCGACGCCTTTCGGCCCGTGCAGCTTGTGCGCGTTGATCGTGATGAGGTCTGCCATCTCCGTAGTAATAGGTGTTTTGGTGTATGATTGGCACGCGTCGGTGTGGAAGAGCACGTCATGTTGTTTGCAGATATTAGACAGCCGCTGTATGTCCTGGATGGTACCGATCTCATTGTTCGCGTGGATGATGCTGACGAGCACAGTGTCTTCTCTGAGGTTTTTCTCGAGTGCTTCCGGTGAGACGAACCCTTCGCTGTCGACGTCGAGATACGTCACGTCGAATCCTTCTGCTTCGAGCGCTTTGCCGCTGTTGAGGACGCAGTCGTGCTCTATCTTCGTCGTGATGAGGTGTCTTCCCTTGTCCTCGTTCGCGTACATCATCCCTTTGATGGCGAGGTTGTTCGCTTCCGTGCCGCCCGAGGTGAAGATGATCTCGTCGTCGTTCGCGCCGAGGCTGTTTGCTATGATGCTTCTTGCTTCTCCGAGCGCTTTCTTCGCGTTCTTTCCTTCATGGTGGATTGACGATGCGTTGCCGTATGTCTGCCCGTGATAATAGTCCATGACATCCATCACTTCGGGGTCGACCTTCGTGGTCGCACTGTTGTCGAGGTAGATGGTCTTCATTTTCCGAGCTCGTCATAGGTTTGTTGCAGCAGCGCCGCGTCCTTCTCCAAAGTGGGGCTCTCGCAGATGATGGTTCCTCTGGCCTTGAATTCCTTGAGCGTCTTCAGCAATGCTTGCCATGCGAGGTCACTTTCTCTGAGAGGGAGGTGGTTCTTCTCTCCTTTCTCACCGTAGTTGATGCCGGAGATGTGGAGGTGCATGCTCTTGAGGTGTTTTTTGCCGAGTCCTGCTTCGATGCTTTCTAATACCTCCCTAAATTCGTTCGCTGTATTGTACTTGCCGTTGCTTCTTGCATGTAAGTGGGCGAAGTCGACGCAGATGCCGAGCCCTTCGACGTCCTGCGCGAGCCTGATGAGTTCTTGCAATGAGCCGAATTGCGTCGGCTTGCCAGTGGTTTCCGGGCTTATAGTGACGGTGTTGCCTTCGTCGCGGAGTTTTCTCACGACTTCCTTCATCCTCTCTTTGATGTTGCGATAGACGTGCTCGTGGTCCATCTTCATGTAGAACCCTGGGTGGAACGTGCAGCTGGTGCCGCCGCATTTTTCCAGTGCGCGTGCTGTCTGGACGATGCGATGCATGCTCGCGTGTTTCTTCGCTGACTCGATGGCGTTCAGGTTGATGTAGTAGGGCCCGTGCGCCGTCACGATAAAGTCGTTGTTGTTGGCCAATGCCTTGATGTTCGCCGCGTCCTCGTCGTTGATGTTGACGCCGTGCACGAATTCGAGCTCTTGGCAGCCGAATCCGAGCTCGATGCTTCTGGCGACGCCTGCGTTCCTGCCTTTGCCGGTCGTGCTGAGCGGGCTGCCGGCGGTGCCGAACCTGAGGGTCATGGCGGTTCACGGATATGTGATAATTTATTAATGTATTCACAATAAAAATAGGATTTTCTTACATAGTCTTTATTTTTTATAGAAACATATTTATATGGGCTACTCCTGCCTCAAAACCATGCTCCGCGACAAGCTCCACGTCGACGACAAAGACGTCACCCTGCTCTCCGCAGTCATGCGCGACCCCGACATCTCCCAACAAGTCCTCGCCGACCAGCTCAAACTCTCGCAGCCATCAATCAACGTCCGCCTGCACAAGCTCAAGGACAAAGGCATACTCGCGCGCGTAGCGGGCATCGACGCGAAACGATCAGGGCTCGCGCTCGCCAGGGTGGACTTCACCTGCACCGACGCGGAACAACTCCTCAGCATATTCCAGCACTGCTCCTTCTTCGTCAACGGCTTCGTCATGAGCGGCACCAGGAACGTGTGCGTCTTCCTCATCGGCGAAGACCTCAGGAAGGTAGAGCACATCGTGAACAGGTACCTGCGCGCCAACCCGCGTGTACATCACGTCGAACTCTCCGTCGTCGTCAACACGGCCAAGGAGTTCGTGTGCGCCATCGACCTCAAAAGAGAACACTCCGAGCCCTGCGCCGACCCGGAGAGCTGCAAGGACTGCACCGTCCTGCGCGAACTCCAGTCACAACGCGCTCCCCGCTTCCTTGAAGAACAAGAAGATGATGAGCAGGACGAAAAAGAAGACGACGTGCAGCACCAATGACAGCACGGCAGTGCTGTGCGCGCGTTTGTCTGGCACATTCCTGGAAAGCTCCATCGCAACGATGCTCGCCGCCAGTCCCGGGATGACGAACAGGAAGAACCCAAACTTGTTGGACAACATTGAGAGCACCGCGCCAATGATAGTTAATCCCAACCCGATGAACAATGAGAGCGTCGCCGTCCACTGAGCGACGAACCGCTTGTTCTTGACGATCTTCGCGTCCGGCTCCTGGTCAGGCTCGTGCATCCCATAGATGGAGCGAATCAACTATTTTAATGTTTCTACCAATGAATTTATTAACCACCAACTACTTCGGCACTGCATGCCGTTCATCCTCTCAGCGCTCGACGTGCACTACCTGGTCAAGGAACTGCGGCCGCTCGTCCAAGACGCCTTCGTCGACAAGGTCTACCAAGGCGAGGAGGAAAAAGGGGATTCCCTGTTGCGCATGCGATCGCCCAGGACCGGGAAGCAACAGCTCTACGTCAAGGTGCCGGAAGCGTTGTTCTTGACTGAGCACCGGTTCCCCTGGCCGCGACAACCGACAGGGTTCTGTATGCAGCTCCGCAAGCATCTGACCAACGCACAACTGGTGAGTGTCGAGCAACACGCCTTCGACCGCATCGTCGAGTTAGTGTTCAAGAAAGGAGAAAAGCGGTGGACGCTCGTCATCGAGCTCTTCAGCAAAGGCAACGTCGTCTTCATCAACAACGAAGGCGTCATCAGGGGCGTCATGGACCTGCAGCGATGGAAGGACAGGACGCTGCGAGTCAACGCTCCTTACGAATACCCGCCGCAGCAGAACGACACGAAAACCATGTCCTTGGAGCAATTGCGAGAACGATGGGAAGAAAACGACAAGGAACTGGTCAAGTTCTGCGCCACCGCCCTAGGGCTGGGCGGCAAGTACGCCGAAGAACTCCTTTCCAGGACGACATTCGACAAGAACACCAAGGAACTGGGCAAGAAAGGGTCGGAACAGCTCCATGCAGCCCTGCAAGCGCTGTTTGAAGAGGCGCCACGACCAACCACGCACGGAGAAGACGCGGCGCCGTTCCCCCTACACACATGGAAGGAGGTAGAGCAACACCCAACGTTCTCTGCAGCGATAGAGGCGCTCGTTATCGCCGAGAAGAGAGACGTCGTCGACTCAGCGGCAGCGGCATCGACCCGGACGCGGCAGGACAAGTACGATCGCATCATCGAAGCGCAGACGAAAAAGCTGGACGGCTACAAGAGATCAGCCGAGGAGAACCAGCGGAAAGGAGAGCGCATCTACGAGTGCTACCAAGAACTCTCGTCATTGTTGGAAAAAATCGGCGAGCTGCACGATCGGGACGGCTGGGCAGCGGTCAAGGAGCACGTCAAGGAGCACAAGCTATTGGTCACGGTCGATGGGAAGAGCGGCAAGTTGACGGTCGACTTATGAGATCCCTTCCTCTTGCGCACCCTCCGCCTCGATGCGTCGGATCTTCTCGCTCATGGACCTGTCCAGGTTCACGTTCATCTTCTGCGCCAGGATGATGATGCTGTACAGCGCGTCCGCGAACGTAGTGGAGACCTGCGAGTCGGTGACGGGCCGCTCCGCCTGTATGCCCTCCCTGCCTAAGACGCCTGCCGCGAGGTTGCCTATCTCCTCGCTCACCTTGCTCATGTAGAGGAAGAGCATCTCGTCATAGTCCTTGTCGCCGAGCTCCGATTCGAAGCGTCTGATCTCATGATTGGCCTTCTCCTGCAACGCTCCGAGGTCCATGTCACCCTTCGACAAATCACTCCTTAATATAGTTTGTGGGCAACGCTTTGTAGCATTTTGTGCACTGGTGTCAGGTTTTCCAATACTTATTTAAGCAAAGTCTGATTTTAGTACCCCCATGTCATTCTTGTCACGGTACGCACAACTGGGCGAGGAATTCGACCCCCAATCCATCACCGTGAAGCCGGCGTTGCGCGCCAACACGCTACGAACGAAAGAGTGGGAAATAATCAACGATCTCAAGGCAAAAGGAGTCGCGCTGACGAGGATTCCCAACATCCCGCATGGTTATTGGTACGAGGCGGGCTTCTCTCTAGGCGCGACCCCGGCATTCCTCCAAGGACGCTATTACCTGCAGGAAGCGGCGAGCCAGCTGCCGCCATTGCTCCTCGACCCGCAACCAGGAGAGACAATCCTGGACATGGCGGCGGCGCCGGGCAGCAAGACGACCCAACTAGCGCAACTCATCGACAACCAAGGGGTCATTGTCGCCCTGGACACCGAAGTGCCCCGTCTCAAGTCACTGCAGCACAACCTGGAACGCATGGGCGTCACCTGCGCGGCGACGTACAAGAAGGACGCGCGCTACGTCGCAGATTTAGGGCTGCAATTCGACAGGATACTCC
>WJKR01000010.1 GCA_014729015.1 Candidatus Woesearchaeota archaeon
CGCCCCAGGAGGGGAAGCCTCCTGTCGAGGAAGCACCCGACACCCCTATACATGACCAAGCACCAGCCTTCAACGTGCCCGAAGCGCCACAAGCGACGCCTCCCCCTTCCACGCAGTCCTCCCCCGGTCCGGAATCACCACCCGCTGGAGGGGCGCCCCTTGCCGAAGAGCAGCCTGCTGCAGAGGAACAGCAACCGCGCCCCCCGCCCGCAACGGTTCCCGCTCTGCCCAAGCGGACCGAGATATACGTGGAGAAGGAGAAGTACCAGCAAGCACTGCTCGTCATCGCGACCATCCAGCAAGACCTGCAAGCGGCCGCAGACAAGCTCGGACGGGTGCTGGACGACGAGGCCATCGTGACCGCAAAGGTCGACGAGTGGCACGACGTGCTGAACGGCGTGCAGGAAAATCTGATCGCGATTGATATGCGTATGTTCGAAAAAGGTGATACTCATGGCTGATGAACTGACCCCTGTGTTCGTCAAGATAGACAATTACAAAGAAGTGCTCGACCTCCTCGACGTCATCAAGGACAAGCTGGAACAGGCCCGAGGAACGCTCACCGACATCAACAAGTTGAAGGATGAGGAGGACCGGGAACTCGGTGCTTGGACGACGAACATCGACGACATCGAAAAGAAGATTGCGGAGATCGACAAGACCGTGTTCGGCAAGAGGTAAACCACCGTGACGTACTTCGTCAAGATAACCAACCCGAAGGAGTTCCGTAGAGACATCTTGGAGAGCTCGAAGAAGGTCATCGGCTGCCTCCAGGCGAACAGGAACGTCGCCTACGTGCGCGAGAAGAAGCAGCAGCTCATCGAGAACCTCAAGAAGCAGGTGGAAGAGTTGGACATGCTCGTCCAGAAGCTCGACGGTATCCTGCCGGACAAGCACCTCCGAGAGGAAGCGGTCCAAGAAGCGAAGCGGCAGCAGGAACGGCTCGCCGAGGAACACTCGGCGAAGGAGCACGCGTTGTCGCCAGAAGAGGCATTGCACAAGCTACACATCCACCCGCCCGAGCCGCCGCGGACGCCGCCGCCTGGCATGCCGGAGAAGAGTGATGAGGAGCAAGAGTTGGCGGACGCGATGAAAGGCATTGAGGAGAAGCTCCGATCGCTCCACTAGTTATTTCTCAGAAATAGAAGGTTTTTCCGACCACTAATTGGTGTAGTTTGCTTTTGTCCTTGTGCGCCGAGAACTCCTTGTTCAGCGCTGTTGTGTTCGGTTTGATGCAGTCGTTGGAAATGCCCGCCATGCCGTAATGCATGGGGATGAAGACCTTGCCGTGCAGCTCCCGGAACGCCCGGGTCGACTTGTTGATGGGCATGTGGTCGCCGGCGAGCGCTTCTTCCGGCTCGTAATACGTGGCCGGCATCAGGCACACGTCCATCTTCGGGAACAACCGGTGGATGTCTCGGAAGTGTTCAGTGTAGGCGGTGTCGCCCGAATGATAGACCGATTTTCCCTTTGCGGTGATGATAATCGATCCCCAGAGCATCTTGTTGTGGTCGATGAGCTTCCTGCTGTACCAATGATGAGCGGGCAGGAAGCATATGTTTATTCCTTCGGTGTCATATTGTTGCCACCACCCCGCTGCTTGTACTGGCGCGTGTTTTCTGTGTCGCTGCACGAGTCGCTTGGCGCCGAGCGGGACTAACAGTTGCGGGTCGCCCGGGAGCCTGCGCAGCGTTGCGAGGTCGAGGTGGTCGCGGTGGCCGTGCGTGTAGCACACGTAATTGATGCCTTTGAGGAGTTCCGGCTTGCACGGCGGTTTGAAGAACCGTCGTAGAGGGAACACGTTGAGCAATGCCGGGTCGATGAGGACGCGTTTGCGGTTGAGCGTGATGAGGAAGCCTGCGTGGCCGAGCCAGACGATGCTGTCCTTCGTGCGCGGCGGTAGCCGTCTGAGCGGCGTGGTCTTGACCTGTTCCCGCTTGCCTTGCCGCTTCCTCGGCTTCTTGAACAAGAACCACCTGATGAAGTCGAGGTAGGAGAGGTGCGGCGGTCCCTGGTACTCGTTCATGAACTTGCCGTGCTTTGTGGCGTTGCCTTTGTACCCTTGCTTGATAGTCTTCAGTGAGGGGTTCTTGAGATAACGCATGCTTGGGAGATGTTGTCGGTATGGGTTTATATGGATTGTGCCGAAACCTTCTTATGTAAAAGAATGTTTTGGTCTCTCATGGAGAAAGCGACGATTCCTCCTCGCGCAGGAAAGGTGTTCTCAGGCGTGATGTTTGACGTCTATCATTGGAAGCAGGAGTTATTGGACGGCTCGACGGCGACGTGGGAGATGCTCAGGCGGGCAGACACGGTGCTCGTCCTTTCTATGCAGAACGATAAAATACTGCTTTCCCGGCAGGAGCAGCCCTTGCTCGGCGAGTTCTACGCCTTGTTCGGCGGCATCGTTGATGGAGGAGAGACTCCTGAGGCTGCTGCGAAGCGTGAATTGCTGGAGGAAGCAGGATTGCACAGCGATGATTGGGAGTACGTCAAAGGCTATCGGTACACGAGCAAGATCGACTTCACCGGCCATCTCTTCATTGCCAGGGATTGCAAGCAGGCCGCTGAGCAGCGGTTGGATGCAGGCGGAGAACGCATAGACGTCGTGAGTAAGACTTTCGAGGAATTCCTGGGATTGGTGAAACGGGACGATTTCCGGAACAAGGAGGTCGCTCTCGAACTCCTGCGCATGCGTCCTGAAGAGCTCGAGGCGTTCAAGAAAAAGCTCTTCCCATAACGTTTATTAATCAACTTACGATCTTCTTTTGTTATGAGCGAACCAGTAGTCGTCGGCATGTCCGGAGGGGTGGATTCGACGTATGCAGTCATCGCTTTGCAAGAGCAAGGGTATGAGCCCATAGGTGTCTCACTTAAACTACCGGTCTGGGATTCGGACAAGAACGTCATTTGCGAGAACAGGTGCTGCACCCAGGAATCGCTGGATGTCGCGAAACACGTCTGCGAACAACTAGGCGTGCCGCATCATGTGTACGAGGCAGAAGAATCGTTCAAAGATGAAGTGATTGGCTATATCATTGACGAGTTGCGGGATGGCAAGACACCGAATCCATGCACGGTGTGCAACCGCAACTTCAAATTCAGCAAGTTATTGGAGTGGGCTGACCAACATAACGTCAACTATGTCGCTACTGGACATTACGCACGCGTACGATATAATGAACAAACCAAGAAGTACGAGTTGCTCAAAGGAAAAGACGAGACAAAAGATCAGAGTTATGGCCTTGCGTATTTGTCACAAGCACAACTCAGCAGGATTATCTTACCCTTAGGCGATGGTGATAAACAAGAAGTTATCCAAACAGTTATTACCAAAGGATTCACCGCGTACAAGAAAAAGAAAGAATCACAAGACTTCTGTTTTGTCGGCAAAAAAGCATACCAAGACTTCTTGCAAGAAGAAATAGGTGTTAAAGAAGGGAACATCGTGGACAAACAAGGAAACATCCTTGGCCAGCACCAAGGCGTGCACTTCTATACTATAGGGCAGAAGAAAGGATTGCGCTTGCCAGCGAAACATTATGTGATAAAGAAAGAAAATGATCGGGTGGTAGTGTCTGCTGATAAGAAGGACTTGGAGAAAAAGACTATTCTCTTAGAAAAGGTCTCCTTCATCGCAGGCGAGCCGCCAGCATTACCTCTACGAGTGACTGCACGGATCCGTTATGGCCAGCCGCTCAAGCGAGCAACCTTGCAAGAAGGGTACAAGATCGTGTTTGAGGAACCGCAAGCAGCCGTCACGCCAGGACAATTCTGCGTGTTCTATAGCGAGGACGTGTGTTTGGGTTGCGGTGTCATAGAATAGCCAAGGATATCGTGTAGCCAATGAACACCAGGTACATGAACAAGAGGAAAGCCGCCTGTTTCTTGTTCAACGTGTGATCCTTTTCAAAGAAGTAGAGGAGGAGTATGGTTGCCCCTAATAATCCGAGGATGATCTCCAGATTGGTGAACGTGATGCCTACTGCTCCTTTGAAGATGGCGTAGATGAGCAATGGCAACCCGATGCCGACGAGGATGTCGAAGACATTCGACCCGAACACGTTCGAGGTCGCGTCATCGATGTCGCCTTTCCTTGCGTTCACGACGGAGATGATCGTATCAGGCACCGACGTGGCCGCTGCGATGATGGTGAACGCGATGATGATCGGCGAGACGCCCAACGCTTCTGAAAAACTCATTGCCGCATCGGTCAGGAAGAAGGTGAAGACGCCGATGACGGCCAAGAGCAGGAAGAACAGCAGGAACTCCTTCTCCATCCTGACGACCTGCGCCTGGGTGTGCTCGAGGTTTTTCCGATGCTCTTTGGCGTGGCTGACGATGTCCCTGACATAGAAGAGGTAGACGCCCAACAGGATGAGCGCGACGACGAATCCCCACGTCTTGAAGTAGATGAGCAATACAATGAGTGTAAAGACGGCGATGAGGTAGAATAATGCATCCCTGCTGATGACCTTCTTGGACACTTTGAACGCGACCGGTGCGACGAACACGCAGATGCCGGGGATCACCAACAGGTTGAACAATGCGGAGCCAGCGATGGTGCCGATGCCGACCTCGAACTTCTTGAAGAAGATGACCGAGTAGAGAGCAACGAGCAATTCCGGGAGTGAACTTGAGATGGCGTCAAAGGTCGCGCCCTTGACGTCACGGGGCAGCTTGAAGTAGTCCCCTATCCGGGAAGAGCTCGCTGCGAACCGCCTTCCAGCGAGGTAGATGATGAAACTAG
>WJKR01000011.1 GCA_014729015.1 Candidatus Woesearchaeota archaeon
ATTCGATAATGGTGCAGTACGCGTTGATACCTCTTGTAGAGATATTTTCCTTTGGGCGTCGCTTGGTTGAGGATTTCGTCGGGGTGCGCTATTCTCGTTAGTATTTTTACGCTGGTCAGGCAGTTGCTGACCGGTCCTTTCATGTTGAAATTGAGTATGCGGATGAGCTCGCCGAGCTTGGTGTCGAACAATGCCGCTCCTTGATGGTTGACCTCTTCCGGCAGGTAGTCAGGGTATTGTTCGCGGAACTCCTTTGCGAGCTCTTCGTCAAAGTGATAATCGCCGACGATGCCGGCCATCGCTATCCAGAGGTCATCCTTCGTTATTTGGTACGCCCAGTACGCGGTCGGCCGTCCGTCATTGTCATCCCATAATCGCGGATTATAGTAGTGAAGTCGTTTCGGCATCTTGAGCTCCGGGTGCTTCGGGTCGTGGTGGTCCAACCAGTGGATGGGGCATTGGATGTGATCGACGAATTCCTGCGTGACCTGCGCGGTGTCGAGGATGAAGACGGCATCAGGCATGGTCTCGTCGTATCGTCTGGTGAAGTCGCCGTTGAGCTGCGGTCTGCCGCTGATTATCACGCTCTTGCCTTCTTGCCTGCGCTTGTACAGGAGTAGGTAAGCGGTGAGGCCGTCCGCATCGCCGTCGAAGAAGAATAACGGTCTTGCAGCTTCGTCCAGCGCTTGCTTAAACTCTGTGAGCTTGTCTTCAGGGATGGCCATTTGCAGAGGAAGAGAGAACAGGGTGTTTAAAAAGGTTGTTACTGTTTCTTGTCCTTTCTCACCGGAATCTTGTCTATGGAAAACTTCCAGCCGTTGATAAGCAAGAGGTTCTTCTCGTGGCGCTGCCCGGTGAGTATCTTGAGGGCTTTGTTCACGGCGAGCGCCGCGACGAGGCTGATCGTGGTGTTCACCACCGCGCCGTCACCGGTGGTCGGCGTGCATTTCTCCAAGAATGAGGTGATGTTCTTGACTTTGAGGTCATCGATGACCAGGAGGCACCCTTCGACGCCTGCTGCTCTTGTGTAGATGAGCGGCGTCTTCTTCCGCGCGGCATCCGCCAGTAATGTCGTGTCCAGGTCATTCGAGCAATCAATCACGGCATCTGATTCGACGAGGTACGCGTTGTTCTTCATGAGCTCTTCGTGGAACGCCTTGATCTTGGCGTCCTTGTTGATGCCTTCAAGGAGCTTCTTCGCTTCTTTTGCTTTGAACTTCGAGGCGTACGCTTCCGAGAACAAGGAGAGCTTGTCCAAGTCTTCGGGATTGACGCGGTCCTTGTCGATTATCCTTAAATTGATACCCATGCGCGCGAGCAGCTCCGCCACCGCCGTCCCTAACGCGCCGAGTCCGAGTACGGTCACGGTCTTCTTCCTGATGTCTGCTGGTTCGTCACCGAGTTCTGCCACTGCGTCATTGTTGCTGTACTTATGCATGCGGATCTCACCTCGAGCCCGGAAATCAAGGATCTTATTTAAATATTGCCGTGTTGTTTCGCTGCTTTGATGATTTTCTCGACGATTTGTGCTGGTGCGAGATGGGTTGTGTCGAGCACGAAGTCGTAGTTGCTCTTGTCATAGCAATCAATACCGAAATACTTTTGGTAACGCTTGTGGTCAGAGGCCATGCGTTCCTGCAAGTTCGTGACTTGCTCCTTGACAGAACCAGCTACCTCCTCGTTCCGGGTGCACGCGTCTTCGTCGCCCATGATGCGACGGGCGCCTTCCTCCATGTCGACGTCCAGGAAGACCTTGAACGAGTGCGGGATGAAGTGGAACGACGTCCTGCCCTCGATGACGAAGTCGTCCTCTGTTTTTCCTAATCGTTCCTGGTACTTGTCCACGTCTAGGTCGGTAGAAGAATCCGTTTCTCCCAGCTTGTTGTACGCTTCTAGGGACATACCCCTTTTCTTGGCCGCTTCTCGACGGAGCCTGCCCATGTAGTACTGTCTGTAGCCAAGCTTTTTAGCTAAGCGTTTTGCAACAGTGCTCTTGCCAGCACCCGGGAGTCCGGAGAGGGAGATGATCATTATTCTCCCCTTCGCGCCGCTCTTTTAAAAGGTTTTCTGCACTGGACGTCCTTGTCAGTAATGTTTAAAAACAAGTTTTTATTCCCCTCGAGTGGCAAGGTGATATGCGCATGACAGAGAAAAACCCGAACTATCAACCTATTTTCATCCTTCCCGAAGGCAGCCAGCGAAACACAGGCAAGGATGCGCAACGGCTCAACATCAACGCCGCCAAAGCGGTGGCGGAGAGCGTGCGAACGACGCTCGGTCCGAAAGGCATGGATAAGATGCTCGTCGATGCCACGGGAGAGGTCACGGTGACCAATGACGGCGTGACCATCCTGCAGGAGATGAATATCGAGCATCCCAGTGCGAAGATGATCGTTGAGATCGCGAAGACCCAAGAGGACGAGGTCGGCGACGGCACCACGACAGCGGTCGTCTTGGCCGGCGAGCTCCTCAAGCGGGCGGAGTCGTTGTTGGAGCAAGAAATCCATCCGACCGTAATCGCGAAGGGCTACCGCTTGGCGGCCAAGAAAGCCCAATCGCTCCTGCAAGTCATGGCCGAGCCCATCACGCCGAAGGAGACTGCCTTGTTGCTGAGAATCGCGAGCACTGCGATGACCGGCAAAGGAGCGGAGAACAACAAGGGCGTCCTCGCACAGCTCGCCCTGCGGGCGGTCAAACAAGTGACCCAGGAACGGGACGGCGAACTCGCCATCGACATCGACGATATCAAGCTCGAGAAGAAGGTCGGCGGCGCGGTCGAAGAGACCGAGCTGATCAAAGGGCTCGTGTTGGACAAGGAGCGCGTGCACAGCACCATGCCGAGGAGGGTGGAAAAGGCGAAGATCGCACTGATTGACTCCTCGCTGGAGATTAAGAACACGGAGATCGACGCGAAGATTAACATCACCGACCCGGAGAAGATGCAAGCGTTCCTGGACATGGAAGAGAACATGATCAAAGAGATGGTTGACCGCGTCGTGAAGACCGGCGCCAACGTGGTGTGCTGCCAGAAGGGCGTCGATGACCTCGCGCAACACTTCTTCGCGAAACGAGGCGTCTATGTCGTGCGGCGGGTGAGGAAGAGCGACATGGAGAAGCTGTCGAAAGCGACCCGTGCGACTATCGTGACCGATCTTAAGGACTTGTCTACCAAGGACCTCGGCAGCGCGGGCACCGTCGAGGAACTGAAGGTCGGCGACGAGGGCATGACCTATGTCAAGGAGTGTAGGAATCCTCGAAGTATCACCGTGCTCATCCGTGGCGGTACCGAGCACGTCGTCGCGGAGGTGAAGCGCGCGTTGGATGACGCCTTGGGTGACATCGCGGCTTCGTTGCGGTTGCGGAAGGTTGTTGCCGGTGCCGGCTCGCCCGAGGTCGAGCTCGCTCGCGGCTTGCAGCGGTACGCCGAGGGCTTGTCAGGCAGGGAGCAGCTTGCCGTGAAGGCGTTCGCCGACGCCATGGAGGTCGTTCCGAGGACGCTGGCGGAGAACGCCGGCCTTGACCCCATTGATGTCATCACCGGTCTGAAGGCGATGCATGACAAGGGTAAGAAGTGGGCCGGTATCAACGTCTTCACGGGCAAGGTCATGGACTCTTGGAAGGAAGGTGTGGTGGAGCCGTTGAAGATCAAGACGCAAGCGGTTTCCAGCGCTGCCGAGGTCGCGGTCATGATCTTGCGCATCGATGATGTCATCCTCAACCAGCCGGAGCACCAAGGACGACCAGGACCCGCAGAGGGGTATCCTTCTGGAGAAATGTGATGCTTACCACCCTAAACATTTATATAGGAGTGGGTGCTTTGTAGGACTGAAAAGAGGTGTGGTAGTTGACGGACGAGTACGAACTCTTACCCGCAGAGGAATTGGCGAGGCTTCGACGAGAGGTGGAGGCGCTCAAAGCCAATCCTATCGGTGATTCTGAGCACGGGAAGAACCTCTTGGAAGCAGTCTCGCAGCTCAACGCCACCATGAACCGGCTTATCAAGGTCTTCTCTGACGCGGAGCAGGAGATGGTCAAGGAGTACGATGATGTCAAGAAAGTGGATGACCAGCTTGACGACTTGCAGGAGCAGAACAGGAAGATCGCGACCGGCATCCTCACCGTGGCTGATATGTTCAAGAAGCCCGGCGCGCAGCGGTCCGCCGAGCGTGAAGGAGCGGCCACGCCTGACCCGCCCCCGTTCACCCCGAAGGACTTGCAGCAGTCATCAGCGTTCTCGACCTTGCCGTCGCAACCGCGGTCAGCTCCTCCTGAGCAGCGGAGCGCTTCTCCTGCTGCGTCTCCTCCTCACCCCTCGTTCGCGGAGGCGTACCAGTCGGTACAATCCCGCCCGCCGCCCGTGGACCCTTGGCAGCCGCAGTCGGCGTCTCCTGAACAGCAGCCTCCTGGCCAGCAGGAAGAAGCGCCAGGCCCTGCTCCTGGCCAGCAGACAGAGCAGCAGCCAAGCTCTCCTCCTGCTGAGCAATCGCAGCGGCCGCAGCAATCACCGCCGAGCCTCGAGGTGCCGCCGGCAGAACAGGCTCCTGATGAGCAGCAGAGCACGATGCCTCCTCCTCCCCCTCCTCCTAACAAGAAGGGCGTGTTCGGGTTGTTCAAATGAACCTCTCCCTCGTCCGCAAGCTCTTCGTGAGTCTCGGCAAAGCAGCGCAACTACAGGATGAGGAGAAACGGGCGCACGTCCTGCTCGGGATACGGGGCGACGTGCAGCGCTTGACCTCGTTGTTGCGTTCCTTGCATGCCGGCGGACGGATTAAGCCGTCAATGTACGATGCGTATGAGGAGCGCCTCAGAACGATAAACCGGTTGTTGGAAGAAAAAGAAAAAGGGAAAGGACTTACAAGTCCTTTGCCATGACCGTCCGTCGATTGTTGCCGTCCGCTCGCTTCAGAGCGTCGGCGACGAGGGCTTTCACTTTTGCATCGAGAGCTTCGGCAAAATCGCTGGCAACGTTGTAATTCCCAGCAAGGTCCTTAATCTTCGCTTTTACAACAACAGAGTCACTCATGTTTCATACACCTCGCTAACATTGGTTGCTAAGAAGCTTCACCAAGGGGTTATTTATAAAATTTACGCTTCTAGAGACGCTAAAACCCTTGAAAACCTACTCATGAGCGAACCAGAACAGCGGGGTGTCACCGGTTTCGTCCAATCGGCAGAACGCGTAGCGCTCGAACTGGATGACCGCGCCTTTTTCCAGGTCGGAGATATTGGCTTCTGCGACGATATCGACGGTTTTGGTGTCTGGCAAGAACACTTTCGCCTTGACTTCATGGTCGTCCTTCGGCACGAAGTGGATTAGTGGGCCTTTTGTGCGCTTGAATGACTCATAGTCCTGGCTGACGAATTCGTAGGTGGTGTCATCGACCTTCTTGACGTTCATCGCGTCCATGAATCTGGCGAGGGTTCCTGGTTGTATGCCGTCGTTATCTTTCTTCTCCAGGTAGTATTGCTCGGTAACCGATAATTTTCGTTCTCCTTTCGGCTCATCAGGATGATATGATAACGTGAACGCCTTCAGGCTTGGCGGAATGTTCTTTACCGTAACGACGGCGGGTTCTTTGACGGCGAAGAATCTTTTCGCTCGCTTGTCCAACAAGTTCCTGTTAATGGCGGCGATGACCGAGAAATCCACTGTTGTTAGTTGTTTGCTCATCCCGACTTTTTTTGCTAGCTCGTAATAGGATTCCTTGATGATGCCTCTCCTTCTCAACGCACGTAGTGTGACGAGTCGCGGGTCGTCCCAGCCGATGTATGCTCCTGAGTTGATGAGCTCCCGTATTTCTCGCCCTTTCGTTGTGGAGCCTTTGACGGTGAAACGGCCGTAATGCTTGTAGTTGACTTTTGGGAAGTTAAGCAACAGACCAATGTAGTCCTGGAGTTCGATTCTGGTGTCGAATTCGTTGCTACGTATGACGTGCGTGACGCCGCACAGGTATTCCTCGACCGTGCTCTCGAAGTCGTATAGCGGCCACACCTTGTATTTCTTTCCGGCTTTGTAGTGTTCGGCGTAGCACAGACGATAGATGACGGGGTCGCGCATCACC
>WJKR01000012.1 GCA_014729015.1 Candidatus Woesearchaeota archaeon
CTGCAAGCGCTCAACGACGCGAAGATGAAGCCAAGGAACATCGACAAGGTCATCTTCGTCGGCGGCTCCACGAGGATTCCGAAAGTGCAGCAACTCGTCAAGGAAATCACGGGCAACGACGGCGACAAATCAGTCAACCCGGACGAAGCAGTGGCGCTGGGAGCAGCCATCCAGGCAGGCATCCTCGGCGGCGAGGTCAAGGACGTGCTGTTGTTGGACGTCACACCCTTGACGTTGGGTATCGAGACGCTCGGCGGCGTCATGACCAATCTCCTCGAAAAGAACACGACCATCCCGGCGAAGAAGAGCCAGGTGTTCAGCACGGCAGCGGACAACCAGACCGCGGTGAGCATCCACGTCCTCCAAGGGGAGCGTCCCATGGCGGCGGACAACAAGACCCTCGGCCGGTTCGACCTGGTCGGCATCCCGCCGGCGCCGAGAGGCGTGCCGCAAGTCGAGGTCACGTTCGACATCGATGCGAACGGCATCGTCCACGTCTCTGCCAAGGATCTTGGCACGGGCAAGGAGCAAAGCATCAAGATCACGGCGACGACGAACCTGTCCGAGGAGGAGATTGAGAAGATGAAGAAGGAGGCAGAGTCGCACGCTGACGAGGACAAGAAGAAGAAGGAAGAGATTGAGACCGTCAACCAAGCGGACTCGTTAGTGTACACCGCGGACAAGCTGTTTAAGGACTTCGAAGGAAAGGTGGACAAGAAGAAGCTGAAGGACATCAAGGGCGAGATCGACGAGCTCAAGAAGCTCTTGGAGCCGGAACAAAAGGATACTGCGAAGATCAAATCACTCCTGGACGGCATCAACAAGCAACTCCAGGAACTCTCGACCGAGCTGTACCAGAAGGCCGCTGAGGAGCAGGCGAAGCAGCAAGCGTCCCAGCAAGGCACGGACAAGAAGCAGAAGGCCAAGAAGGGCGGCAAGCAGGACGAGAAGGTCGTCGACGCGGATTTTAAGGACGTCAAGGACGACGGCAAGAAGAAGGACAAGAAATAAAAACACCTCCATTTTTTCTTTTTTTTTAAATCATCATCCCAGGTGCTGCCATGAGCGATGACAAGGACTACTACAAGATTCTCGGCGTGGACAAGGGTGCGTCGAAAGCAGACATCAAGCGGGCGTACAAGAAGCTCGCCAAGAAGTATCATCCTGACCTGAACAAGGATTATCCGGACGCGGAGAAGAAGTTCAAGGAAGTGAACGAGGCAGCCTCAGTCTTGGGTGATGACCAGAAACGGCAGCAGTATGACCAGTTCGGTAGTTCGGCGTTCAAGAACGGCGGCCAGGGCGGGTTCTCTGACTTCGACTTCTCAGGGTTTGCGAGCTCGTTCGACTTCGATGACATCTTCGACCAGTTCTTCGGCGGCAGCTCTCCGTTCGGCGCCCGCAGGAGGAGCGCTGACAAGAAAGGCGCTGACCTCCGGTATGACTTGACTATCACCTTGGAGGAGGCTGCGCAAGGCGTCGAGAAGGAGGTCACGCTTCGGAAGCGCGTCACGTGCAAGGCGTGCGGCGGCCAGGGCGGGTCGGGCGCGCATGATTGTAGCACGTGCCATGGCAGTGGCATGGTGCGGCAGACGAGGAGGACACCGTTCGGCATGTTCTCTTCTACGGCGCAATGCCCGTCGTGTAACGGCACTGGCAGCTCGTTCGAGCATCTCTGCAGTACGTGTGACGGTACCGGCGTCCAGATGGGTTCTGCCAAAATCAAGGTGGATATCCCTGCAGGCGTGGATAATGACATGCGTTTGCGGGTCTCTGGCGAAGGCGATGCCGGCTTGCGTGGCGGGAGCGCTGGTGACTTGTACGTGTTCATCTCGGTCGAGGAGCATGAGTATTTCGAGCGTGTGGGCAGTGACTTGCACTTGCGTGTTCCTCTTAGCTTTGTGCAGGCGACGCTCGGTGACGATATTGAGGTACCGACGTTGTTCGGCAAGGCGTCGTTGCGGATTCCTGCGGGCACGGCGTCCGGGACGTCGTTCCGGTTGAAGGGCAAGGGGACGCCGGTGCTGCGTGGCTCGCGGACCGGTGATGAGTTGGTCACGGTCAATGTGGAGGTGCCGCAGAAGTTGAATGCGAAGCAGCGGCAGGCATTGGAGTCGTTTGCCAAAGCGTCTGGCGAGAGCGTGCAGCCGCAGCGTTCGTTCTTCAAGAAACTATTTAAATAACCACTACAAAGTAGTTACAATGGAAAGCTTTATATATGATGAACAACCCAACACACCAGAGGTGAACCACCGCCATGACAAACAAACAACCAACACCAAGCAAACCAGAAGAGCCCACCAGTAAAGAAGAGCAGATAGGCTTCCACAAAGGAGCGCTCAGCACGCTCGCGAAAGAACGACAAGAACTCTCACGCATACTCCAAATCGTAGAACAACTCATGCAGATGCACATCGGCGAACTCAAAGAGATAGGAGTTGACCTCCAAGCACAAGCAGAAGGGCAAGGAGAAGAAACAACACCAAAAAAAGACAAGAAGCCGATTGAAGACATCCTCTAAAAACAAGCCCTCCTTTTTTAAACCTCTTTCGCCAAATATAAAAACAACACTGCATTCCCTCTCCAGTAATGAACAAGGACACGTTCTCACCCTTGCAAGCATTCCGGCAGTACGAAAAACAAAAAGGCCACGCCAACATAGGCCAAGGGCTCGAAGGCATCGTCCACGCCATCCTCTCACAATTCAAACCCCTCAAAAAAACAATCCACGACAACTTCAACAAGCACCCAGAACAACCCCACTTCACCGCAGAAGACCTCGAACCATGGATCAGAGACCAAGTCATCCCCTACCTGCTCAAAGGCGAAGAGGACTACCGCCACAACGACCTCACCAGGTGGGGACCAAGATCAGGCATCCTGCACCCACTGAACCTCGTCTTCCTCGGACAAACGCTCAACGCGACAGACGAGGAACTCATCGAAAGAGTGTTCCACGACCACCTAGAAGACATCCCAAAAACGCTCAAGGAATTCGACGAGTACTACTGTACAGGAA
>WJKR01000001.1 GCA_014729015.1 Candidatus Woesearchaeota archaeon
AACACGCCTGCACCGAACCTTCCGAGCAGGTCGAACAATGCGCCGGCGGCGGCGATGATGCCGACGAATGCCAGGTCGAACCCGAGGTCTCGTTGGTAGATGGTGAAGAACCGGTGCGCTGGCTGCGTGATGAGCATGGTCAGGGCGAGGATGAGGTAGACCAGGACGTTGTTCTTGTCAGCACGAAGACGTTCTCGTAGACGGCGCACCAGCTCACCTCTCCGTTCCCATCACGGCATAAGTATATAAGCCTTATCGTTTCTTCACGACGAACAGGACGTGGTCTTTTTCGTACGGTGCCAGTTCTCGCTTGTCCACGATGACGGTGCTTCTTGCTTTGTCGAGCTCTTGGTAGGCTTGTTTGAACACGAGTGCCGGTTTCTTGGTGACGTCGATGCTTCGCGCTTTCACTGCTAATAGTCCGAACCCTCCTTGTTTCAGGAATTGGTCGCAGTTCTTCAGGAAGATGCTGACTTGGTCTCGTTGCGCGATGTCCTGGAAGACGACGTCCACGTTTTCCGAGATGAATTCCTTGTAGGTTTCTGGTTGCCGGCAGTCCGCTAATAAGGGTGCCATGTTATCCCTTTTTTCGCACAGGAACACGAGGTCCCTGACGACGCGTGGGGCGACGTCTACGCAGAGAATCTTTCCTTGTTTGCCGATGATGTCTGAGCAGTAAGAGGCGGTGTAGCCGTGGCTCGCGCCGAGGTACAGCACTGAGGACCCTTCTCGGATGCCTATCTGGCTGATGCCTTTGGCGACCGCTGCGAAGAGTTTGCTCCTTTCCGGGTCGACTTCTCGGTATTGCTGGTCATCCTTGGTGATGATTGCTTCCTCGAATCCTCGGAAGTCTTCGTACGCGCTCTTCGTAAATAATTTCATGCCTTTCTTGGCCTTCTCCTCGTAGATGTTGTCGAATCGTGCTGGTTTCATCCGAACCTTTCCTCTAATGCTTTCCTGAGCTCGTCGCCGATGGGGTCTCCTTTGAAGTAGTCGACCTTGGCGGCGATGCTGAGCTTGTCCGCCAATGCGCGGGCGATTTTTCCCTTGTCCTTCGCTTGCGCCTTTGCGATGAGCGGGTGGTTGATGATGTGGCCGTGCTTCGGCGGCTTGGCACCGGTTTTCAAATGGCGGAACAGCGCTTTTTCCGCGCCGTACATCTGGATCGTGCTTGCCTGGATGATGGCGAGTTGCCTGAGGCTGCCGGCTTCTTGTAACAATCTGGCGGCGATGGTCGGTCCTGCGATGGCGGTGATGTTCGGGCAGTGGCGCTGCATGATGGTTTCGAGGTATCGCTCTAATCGCGCTCGTTCTTCGTGCATGGCCCTGATCATGCCTGCGAGTGCGAGCATCTCCTGGACGTCTTGTTCTTGGAGGTCTGCGCCCATGGATTGCTTGCATTGGAGTTCTTGGAGTTGTTCCTGCTTACTTTTTTCCAGGACGCGTCTGGTGAACGCCTCGTTGTCCGTGACTGCGTGCGAGAATTCCGGGCCGTACAAGGAGTACCATTCCCTGAGCCGCTTGATGAGCGTGTTGCTCGTCCTGTCCAGGTCTTCCATGGACGCGACGGCCTGGATGATGAGGTGGTTGTCGTTCACTGACGCTGCGAGCGCTTCTTTCGTGGTGGTGAACGCTTTTTCCCTGAGTCTTTGCCACTCCATGGTGTTTGAGAAGGCAGGGGTTATTTAAACGTTTTTAGGTGATGATGGCCTTGAAGATGGGCACGACGACGAGGATGATGACGCTGATGAACACGATGAGGCTGACCTTGCCCCAGATCCTTCTCGCTTTCTTATCCGGCAGCCATCGTTGTAATGCCACGAGTAGCATGCGTCCGCCGTCCACCGGTCCTAGGGGGAGGAGGTTGGCGAGGCCGATGCCGCTGCTGAGGAGGATGAGCCAGAACACTTGCTGGAAGAGCATCTCGAAGAACGTGATGCCTGTGTGGCCGTACTTCTCTATCGCTGCCGGGTCGCGCTCGGTGAGCAGGAATTGGTCGAACGTGATGCCGATGAGCCCTTTGCTCTCGTTGTCCGGGTCGGGCAGCGTCGTGACGCGGTAGGTGTTGTTGTCGTTGGCGAACGTGATGTCTGTGCCCGGGGTCAGGTTCGTGAACCGTTCGAGCTCTGTGCCGAATGATGATTCGTTCTCCCGTATGTCTTGGCCGTTGATGGCGGTGATGGTCGTGAGGTTCTCTAGCCCTGCGGTGTCGGCTGCGCTCCCTGGTTCCACGGTCAGGATGGTCAGGCCTACGGGCCGGTAGAGCTCTTGCTGGACGCGGTAGGTGTTCACGATGCTCGTGTATTTCGTGAATGTCTGCAGCCCTTCCGAGGGCGTGCCGCCGGCGACGTTGACGAACATGGGGAGGAAGCCGAAGAGGAGTATGAGCAGGATGGTGAGGAGTATGTTGCTGAACGGCCCCGCGGCGTAGATGGCGAGTTGCGTCTTCGGCTTGGCCTTCCGCAAAGTTTTTTCGTCCGGTTCGACGAACGCTCCTGGCAATGGTCCGAACATGACGAACCCTGAGTTCTTGACTTTGAGCTTGTGCGCGTTGGCGACGACGCCGTGGCTGAATTCGTGCACGACGATGGTGAGGAAAAGCGCGATGATGCCGTACCAGAACGGGACGAAGATCTCCACGCCGGGTATCTTGATGCCTGGCAGGACAGGCGCGAATGTGGGTGGCGCTTCCGGGATGAAGAGGAGCTTGAACAGTCCTTCGATGATCATGTAGACGACGAATGCCATGCCGGTGAACCCGACGTAGATGCCGATCCTTGCGAGGGTTTTGACGAACCGCTCCCCTTTTTGTCCCCATCGGCGCATGGTCTTGAGGCCTATCTTGGTGCGGTACATTGCTATAATCTTTCCTTGGAAGTCGAACTTCTTCCTGTTGTAATAGATTAGCAGGATGATGGCGAGGTAGAAGATGATCGCGCTGATTGCTGTGCCGCTGACGCTCATGCGGGTGGTATGGGAGAGGTGTTTTTATAAAGGTTTCTAAGAGGGAGGTTTTGCTCAGAAACTCTCTTCTTTAGAAGGATAAGGCTGGTGAGCAACGTTTACTAGGCGGGCGATGGCTTACGTCCCGACGTCTGCCGTGCATGAGCGGACAAAGCACATGTTCATAAAGATGCTGTGCGAAGCCTAAGAGAGAATTATTTCTTCCTGACCGGCTTCAGTGCCTTGCTGCCGCACTTCCTGCAAGAAATTTTGCCGGCGATGACTTTGAGGTTCGTCGTCCTGATTTTAGATTTGCATCTCCTGCACACGAACATGTTCTGGAACAGCCGCGCTTCCGCTTCGGGGAACTTCACCATGCTTATTCTCCTTCGCTCTTGACCTGTTTGAGTACCTTGTCGTGGAGGATGATCCAGTACACGACGACCTGTCCTTCGCTGACCTGCCCTTTGAGTTCTTCGGGGATCTTGAGGTCGAACGTCTCGTACGTCTCCATGTCCATGACGTTGCAGTTGTTGCCGCTGGTGCTGAGGACCTGGGCGTTCTTCTTCTCGATGATCGGGACTTCGAGGTGGTCATGGCCCGGCACGACGATGTTTCTTTTCTTGTTGTCGAGCATGCCGACCGCGGTGAGGTTGACCTTGGCGTGGCCGTGCTTGCCCGGTCTGCTGATCTTGATGTCGGAGACGATGCAGGCCGCTCCGTCGATGACGACGTAGTTGCCTTTCTGCATGCTCCCCGCAGTCTTGTGCTTGATGTCGGCCATGTTTCCCAGAAAAAGAGGGGTGTTTATAAATGTTTCGCGATTAAATCAACCTTTTTTTTGCGATTGATTGCTTCGTAGAACTTCTTGGCGTATTCGAGGGGAAGTATAGGAATTTCTAAACTTTGCCACACTATTTTCTTCGTGTGCTCAAACATGTTGAGTTCTCGGTCTCCATAAGCGTTTATCTCTACTTCGAAGCCATCGATGTCGCAGATTATTGTCGGACCATTGATCTTGTCGCTAAAGTAATCTTTTACAATGAATTTTTTCAAGGCGTTCCTGAAAATCTTTATGCCTTCATCATTTGTCGTGATGTCTAGGTCTTTGATGGTAACGTCGACTCCTTGTATTTTGAGATTAGTGCTTCCTTCAAGCCTCCAAAAGAACTCTTTTCCTTGAAGCGCGTCTAAGATAATTTCCATAAGTTTTTTGATGTGTTTTTCTTCCATTATTAATCACCAGCTTAAGAGCATTTTCTTCAATCGTTTTTTTGACAGGAACCAGCTGAGTTTTTTCTCTGCTTGTTGGTCGTGCCATTTCTTTTCGTCTTCCTTGAATGCCTTGGTGTGATGATGCGCTCCTTGCACGCGGTGGTTGTACTGGTGCTTCTTGTGCAGCATCTCGTGGTAGAGGACGAAGTCGAGCATTTCTTCTGTTTTTTCGTCTGTCGGCGCTTGTCGGAAGATGCTGCTGATCACGATGGTGTCCGCGGCGTATTCGTAATGGCCGAGTTTGCGGTATGCTTGCTTGCCCCATCGCAGGTTCGGTTCTGAGAGCATGCCGTTGAAGTACTGCTCGTTGATGAGCTGGAACCGTTGCAATAAGTAGTCGTCTTTTTCTTCTATCCTCGCGACGTTGGACAGGTTTTTCATGAACGCGTGATACAAATCTTGGTTGGTGCTTTTCTTACGCGTGCCGTACACCTTGCACAGTAAGTATTCTATTACTCCTTGTCGTACTTCTTCTGAGAGCTCGAGAAAATCTCTTGATAGCGAGAACTGCAGGTAGGTGGATGAGTACTTGACGTTGGCGTTGAACGAGGAGAACTTGCCGCTGTACTTGACGATGAGTTGCCGTGTTTCGTCCCTTTCCGGGAAGAGCTCTTGGACGGCTTTCTCGGCGAGGTTCATGCGTGAAGAAAAAATGTGTTGTGTTTTTAAGCCTTTAGCTTTGCAGCGGGAACCGTAGTATGGCGGCGACCTTTCCCAGGTCTCGTAATTGCACGCCTTCCCTGGTGTCGACAGAAATAATCTCTACTGATGAGCCGAACTCTTCTGCCTTTGTCTCGAGTTCGTCTTCTGTCTGGTCATCGATCTCTTCAGAAATAAGTAAAATGTCGACCGCTCCCAGTTCCAACGCTTTCTTGGTCGCTTCCAGTCCGTAGGAAGCGCTGTCCGGTTCTTTCGCTAATTTGTCGAAGAATCGTTGCATGAGATCTTTCTCTTTGGCCACGTCTTCTTCTGCCAAGACATCAGCGGATTTCTCCAACAATTCTTGCAGGCCGAACTCGTCGGTGTAGGACAAGTCCTTCACTGCCAGTATCTTCTTCTTGACGTCGCCGGTCAGGTAATCCTTGTTCATGAAATCGTTCGTCGTGGTTGACGGTCCGCCGATGATGATGCCTTTCAAACCTTCCATGAACAGGAACTGCTCCTTCATGTAATCAGCGACTTTCTTGTAATGGTCCTTGGTCGCGCCCTCTCGCAACCGTTCGAAACGAGGAGCGGAGTTGTGCACGAGCAAGCCGTTCGCGATGAAATTCTCCCGCCGCACCGAGATGTCGGTCATCAGCATCCGCTCACCCTCCTCGATGCTCGCGATGCCGACCGGTAAGAGACTCGTGTCCAAGAATCCCTGCAGCTGCGCCTTCAACCCCTCATCATCGACGGCGTCCACGATGGACCTCCGAAACACCTCCTTGCTCATAAGACGCTCGTCACGGAAAAAATTGTTGACGCGCGGGAACAACTCCCTGTTATACCCCGCTTCCTCCACCACCCGCCTCACCGTAGCGCCGGACGCCATCACCTGCCTGACAGAGCTCTTGTCGGACTTGCCCCTGATGCTCTCGGCAAGCGCCAAGGCCTTCTTCACAGAGGTGAAGCCGACATGTTCCTCGAACAGCTCCACCGACCGCTTCTCAGTGATGTCAACGGTGAAACGAGGATTGTCAGAGTAAGGGTTACTCCTGTTGTCATACTCGTGGAGCGAGCTGATGATAGAGAACCTCAAGAGCGAGAGCTGGACGCGCTGGGCCAACGCCTTGTTATTGATGCCGAGGCCGACACCCCTGCTCCTCACATAACCCTCCGCGTCGAAGAACCCCCTGAGGAAGCCGGCCAGCACGTCGTCCGGCGATCGCAGCACCAGAGACGGGATGTTAGAGTCCCGCGCCAGGCGCAACTCGGGGAAGCGCGCCTTGATGAGCCTGACCAGAGGCCTGCTCGTGAAGCGCAACTGGTGATAGTTCTTCGACTCCCTGAAACGATAAGCGGCATCCATGCCGAAGCACTCGTCGAACGCCTCCTGGTAAGCCTTCGCCACATCCTCTGACTGCTCGAACAATGATATCCGATCCTCCTCGACCGTACCGTCGCCCATGATGTAGCCGAGGAACCGCGCAAACCCTGGCGTGAGATCCTCAGGCAGCTTTACGTCGCCGCGCAACGAGGGCTCGGTGTAGCGTTCCAGGAACTCGGCGAAGTCCAGGCCGAGGGCTTCGCATAGCTTGCGCAGCCACTCCCTGCTGGTGTTGCGCTTGCCGATCTCCACGAAAGAGACGTACGTCTGCGTCGCGCCTATGCGGGAGGCCAACTCCTTCTGGAGTAACCCCGCTTCCTCGCGCTTCCGCTGCAACAACGCCTGCCCCTCCACGGAGATGACGAAGGCGTTGTAGAACCGCTTGGGAGAGAGCCGTTGGACCTCACCCTCTACGTCGATGCGCTCAGGCATCACCAAGACGTCATCAGCAGTCAGGTCCCTCACCTGTTTCTCTTCAACACCCTCTTTGGTCTTGACGAAGAACGTGTGTTCGGGAGACGCTGTCACCTGCAATCGGGGACTCTTCGTCGTGATGATGAGTGATTTTTTCTCTTTGACATCCCATTTGTCGGTGATGGGAGAGTCGCCGAACGTGCCTGTCGAGGTGTCAGCGGCCTTCACCACGTACGGGTTATGCAGGTCTCCGATGCGCGCCATCGAGCCATCCGCTATCTGCACGAGAGTATCCCCTGCCATGCACTGGCCTCCCGCACGGGTCTTCCCCGCCACTTCGGAGTGGGTCTTCGTCAGGGGCACAATCGTTTTCCCCTTGAGCAGGGCGATAGTGGCGTCTCTCCTATCCATGACCACCAGCCCGTACACTTCCTTGTCTTCGATCATGTCCAGCAATGGCCTGATGACGAATTCCTTGTCGCACCGGTAGATGCGCGTGTTCAACGGGATGGGCGGTTCGATGCTCCAGACTTGGTAGTCCTGCTGGCCTTCTCGTTCTGCCACGTTGCCGGCGAACGCTGCCAAACCATTGGGCGGCGTCTTCGGGAACAGTTTGAGGTGCTGGATCATCTTCTCCAAGGCGGAGATGACATTATCCCTAGTCTGTTTTGATTTGATGTTACTGGCGGTTCCTTGCTCTTGCGCTAAGTGCGTGTTGATCTTGTTGATATCATACCCTGTAGGGATGTACACGCTGACCAATTCGGTGCCGCGTCCTTTACGGTGTTCAATCTCCTTGATGAAAGACTTCAGGTGATGCCGTTGCTTCGCGGTCATCTTCACTGATTGGCCTTTCTTGCCTATTGCTGCCATGGCGTCTGGTGAGCGAGGTTTGTTTTTAAATGTTTGTTGCGCTTCGGGCACAGGTTTATGAATCGGGGCTACTTCCCTGTTGCCATGGACGACGTCTGGTTCGGGAACATCACGCAGGGGGACGCGGAGCTGGCTTCGCGCGTCACGCTCGCCATGCGGGAGCTCTACAAGAGGAGGCCGGGGATGTTCGCGTATTTCGAGGGGCGCGATGCGCTGGTGCCTGGAAGGGGGCAGGTCTATCACGTCGTGGGTCGTTCTCCTGACGAGCCGTTGGGGTACGCGCTGTGCGACGTGCTCGCCACGGACCACCAGCGCTACCCCGTATCCTATTATGAGCGGGTCTCTGGCAGGCCCGAGCTTGTCGACCCGCAGGGACGGTTGATCAGCCATGTCGATTTCTCCTTGTACCCTGGCTACCAATCGTTCGTCGGGCAGGGGCCGTTGGTCCATGTCGCTTTGCTGGAGGTGTGGCGTCGTGGCCAGGGCTATGGTTCCGCCTTGGTCAATTATCTGCAGGGGCAGCCGTACGAGCTGTTGGAGGTCACGGCGTATGGTGCAAAGCGGGATTTCTTTGCGAAGCAAGACTTTGTCGACACGACGTTGCGGACTGATGAGCCGGATGATCCTGGTACTGTCATGGCCTGGCATAATCCTGCGTACCGGCAGCACTGGTCATCCCTGGACGCAAAGCTTTAAAACGTTCTCATAAACACTCATTGCTATGGCTTTGCATGGTCGCCGTTTCGAGTCTCCGAGCAGTATCAACACGTACAAGCAATGCCCGAGGAAATATTATTACCGGTACATCGAGCAATTGCCGACGAGTACCTCTATTCATCTCATCAGGGGTAGCGTCGTGCACAAGGTCTTGGAGGATTTCTTCGATGCCGAGCTGTCGGAGAATGGCGACCAGTTCAAGCTGTTGCATCTGCGGTTGTTGTCCTTATTCCAGCGGTATTGGGAGAAGCACAAGTCGTCGTTGGACGCGTTGAGCTTGTCCGTGCAGGAGTTGCAGGTGTTTTTTGACGAGTCGGTGTTGATGCTGCAGAACTGGTTCAACCGTTTCCGGAAGCGGATGGAGGTGCGCATGGAGCAGGGCGAGTCGTTCTCCGACACTTTCCAGCAGTTGACGCCTCGTAGGGAGGAGGAGTTCCGCAGCGAGGAGTTCATGGTCCGCGGCTTTGTCGATGCCATCCATGAGGTCGACGGTCGTGTGAAGCTGATGGATTACAAGACGAGCAAGAACGGCTACATTTCCGATGAGTACAAGTTGCAGCTCGCCATCTATGCGTTGTTGTTCGAGGAGAAGCATGGTCATAAGCCACATTTTGTCGGCATTGATTTCTTGAAGTCGGTGGAGCAGTTGTTGGAGGTGGATGATGATTTGGTCAAGCATGCTAAGTTTGAGGTCGAGCAGATCCATGCTTCTACCGAGAGTGATCATATCGATGATTATCCGCAGCGGCCGGGTCCTCTGTGCAAGTGGCGGACGGGGCAGTGCGATTATTACGACGTCTGTTTTAATGGCATGACGCTTGACGAGCACCGGGAGAAGTTTGGGAGGAAATGACTCATATTTTGAGGATTTTCGCGGCTTCGCCGCAGTAGAACCACGTGTTGACTTCTTTGTTGATGTCCGCGCCGAACAGTTTTATGATCTTGTTGAGCTGTTTTCGTGCTTTGACCGGCCGGAATGAGCATTTGACTTCGAACACGTCGATGGTGCTTTCGTTCACTGCTAATAGGTCGATTTCGCCGACCATGCGTCCTCGTTGAGAAATGAGTGGGAGCCCCCTGAACACCTGCGCGTAGCTGCTCTTCAGCTGGTCGTATAGCTGCTCCACGTACTCGTCGTGCTTGAGTATCTGCGTGCACCTCTTCGCTCGAAAACACCCTTACGGATGCTTGTATACCATTATAGGAAAACGTATATTTAAGGTTTTGTGTTCTTCAATCATTACACCATGGTCATAGAGAAGAAAAACCACAACACTCATAAAGAGTAACTCTCTCACAGTAGTTATGACCTTGGCGCACCGCTACCAGCAAGCCTATGAGCAGGCCAACCGCTACGACCAAGAGCACATCCTCAAGTTCTGGGACGAGCTGACCAACGAGCAACGAGCAAACCTGCTGCGCCAAGCGGAAAGCATCGACTACGCGTTCATCGAGGAACAGTTCGCCAAGCAGGCGCGGCAACGCCCCGACATCGACGGCATCGAGCCACCGGTCATCGTCGAGAAGCGCAAGGTCTCCGACCACGCCAAGAAGAAAGGTCTGGCAGCGCTCCGTAAGGGCAAGGTGGCCGTGTTCATCGTCGCCGGCGGGCAAGGATCGCGACTGGGGTTCGCAGGGCCAAAAGGCTGCTACCCCATGACCCCGCTCAAGCGGAAACCCATCTTCCAGATATTGGCGGAAAAGGTCCTGGCAGCCAACAAGGCCTACGGCACGGACTTAGAGACGTATATCATGACGAGCGACACCAACCACGACACCACGGTGAGTTTCTTCGAGGACAACGATTATTTCGGGCTCGACAAGGACAAGGTCATGTTCTTCAAGCAGCACATGTACCCCATCGTAGACGAGCAGGGCAAGATACTCCTGAAAAACAAGCACGAGATCGCCATGGCGCCGAGCGGCACCGGCGGCATCTACCGCGCGCTGCACCGAGGAGGCATCCTCGACCGCATGCGGGAAAGGAACATCGACATGCTCCATTACTTCCACGTCGACAACCCCTTAGTGGACGTCGCCGACCCCGTCCTCATCGGGCAGCACGTGTTCGAAGAGGCGGAGATGAGCAACAAGGTCGTCGAGAAGGCGTATCCCGAGGAGCCGGTCGGCGTCCTCGTGCAGGACGGCGACAAGTTGCGGGCCGTGGAGTACGTGTTCATGCTCGAGGAATTGCTGTACGCGAAGGATGAGGACGGACAATTGAAGTACCGCGCGGCCAACATCGGCAATCATGTTATTGCTAGGGACTTCGTCGAACGCGTGGCGAAGCACGCGAACTTCCCCCTCATCCTCGCACACAAGAAGGTGCCGTACATCAACCTGCTGGGCGAGCGCATCACCCCGCTGAAGCCGAATGCGTACAAGTTCGAGAGCTTCGTCTTTGATGCGTTGCCCATGGCGGAGAACCCCGTCGTGCTGTCCGTGCCGCGGGAGGAGGAGTTTGCGCCGATCAAGAATGCCGAGGGCAAGGACAGCCCTGATTCCGCGCACAACCTGATGAACGCGCAGGCGAAGCGGTGGCTGCAAGCCGCGGGGGTGGACAAGGAGGTCATCGACCGCTTGGAGGCGGTGGAGATCAGCCCGTTGTTCGCGCACACCGAGGAGCGTTTCGTGCAGCAGGCGAAGCCGCACGTCCGCTTGTTGGACAAGCGGTTGCGGGGGCAGAGCAAGGCGTACTTGCAGTAGTTCATCGTCCTTCTTTGCGCATGGTCGTGATGGCGTCCACGATGCCCTTGGTGGTGCGGTCCCAGGTGAAGTCTTGTGTTACGGTGTGCCGCGCCGCCTTGCCGATGGTCTTCCTGAGGGTTGCGTCTTCCAGTAGTGGTTCTATCTTCTTTGCGAGCGTGTACGGGTCCCTGATGGGGAAGAAGTAGCCGTTCTCTCCTTCCTTGATGTAGTCCTTGACGAACCCGACGGGCGTGCTGACTAGGGGCAGGCCGCAGCTCATGGCTTCTAGGGCTGCGAGCGACGTGGTTTCCGTGAGTGAGGAGAGGGCGAAGATGTCCATGGCTCGGAGGTAGGGTACGACGTCGTCCTGCTTGCCTGGGAGGATGACGCCTTCCTGCCGTGCGAGCATGCGTTGTATCTCCGGCAGCCCTTCGCCGATGATGAGCAGCTTGACGTTCTTGTGTCTTGCTCTGAGTCTGATGAATCCTCTGAGTAGGGTCTTGAGGTCTTTCTCCCTGGCGAGGCGTCCGTGCTGGCCGATGACGACGTCTTGTGGCGTGATGCCGAGATCGTTCCTGAGATCGTCCGCTGTGCCCGGCTTGAACCGCTCGGTGTCCACGCCGAGTCGCACGACGCGTTTCTCGGTCTTGATGCTGTTCCACATGAGCTGTTCGGACACCCATTCTGACGGTGTGAGGAGCAGGTCTGCCTTGTTGAACAGCTTTTGGGTGTACCAGCGCATGAGCGGGTATAGTAGTTTTCTGAGCGGTGTCGGGCCGATGGCCATAGGCACGAGCCGGTCTTCCATGATGTGGATGTAGCACGCCAGTGGTTTCTTCTGTTTCTTGGCGGCGATGACTGCCGGTGCGCCGATGGGCCCGATGGTCTGGGCGAACACGATGTCCGCTCGTTTCACCGCTTTGCGTACCTTCCAGTATTTGGTCCGTGCCGGGCGGAAGTCGCCATACCGTTTCTTCCTGACGGGTATCTTGATGAGCTTGTAGCCTTTCTTCTTGTCCGGCCCGTTGTCCGGCCCGATGACGGTGATGGTGTAGTGTCGTCGTAGGCCGGGGATGATTTCTGACAGGAAGCGGGCGACGCCGTCCCATCTTGGCAGGAAGTTGTCTGTGGCGATGAGCAGTCGCGGTTTCTTTGTCCGTTTCTTCTTTGTCTTTTTCATCGTAGTTTGTAGAACACTTCTGCGAATCGGTGGCCGTGCTTGATGCCTGCTATGAAGTTGCGGAGCAGGGTGCCTGCGTATACGTAGTAGATGTTGATGAGGAATCCCCAGACGCCGAGCTGGCTTTCGAAGCAGCTGAGCGCTTTGAGTTTGGTCTTGTATGTTTTGCTTACGTCCACGATGAGGTAGGGTGCGTCTCGTTTGTGCGTGCTGAACGGTGTCCAGACGTCGAACGTGTACACCGGGCATTGCAGCTGTGTTCGGTCGTAGGCTTGTTTGACGAGTTTGAACGTCGCGCGGTGGTCGGGGTGCGGGTCGTCCGAGGCGTGGGTCAGGATCTTTTTCGGGCGATATTCGTGGAGGAGGTTGGTGAGTTTTTTGGTGGTCTTCTTCTCGTGTTGTCGGAACTTGCCTTCTTTGAGGCCGAGGAAGAGGATGCCGCTGCCGCCGATGATCTTGTCCGCGTCTTCTGATTCTTTGACCCTGGTCTTGGCGATGATTTCTTGTTTGAAGTGTGGGTGGGAGAATTCTCCGTAGGAGAGGATGATGGTGAGGATTTTCTTTCCTTCTTTGGCGTACTTGGCGAGGGTGCCGCCGGGTCCGAAGATTTGGTCGTCGGGGTGTGCGCAGATGCACACTACGGTGCCTTTTTTCTTCATGTCTTTTTTGGTGGGGGTGGGTGTGTATATAAATGTAGTGCTGTGTCTGCGCCGGCCGGGATTTGAACCCGGATCAACGGCTGTCTTCACTGGGAAGACCTGGTGGGTCTTTGGTCTTGGTGTGTGGAAGGCCGCTATCCTACCATTAGACTACCGGCGCTTGTGGTGTGGTGTTGAGCGGTTGGTGGTTTAAAAAAGTATCTTCTCTTTTTTTAATCACTTTTTAGTGGTGAAAAATAGGAATTTTTATATAGTTCGGGCGCCCTATGATGAGAACAGGTGTCCTCCGAGGGCAGCCACAAGGTTTATAAAGGGAACGATGTTCCTTGAACCTGCCCACGCACGTGGGCGAATCGCCACCCATTCTCGGTCGATTCCTCCTCAAGTCGAAGGGGGCCAATGAGACGGGAATCAACCAACGACCCTTCAACCGATTGGTCGATCATCACAATCATGCTTGAGATAGGCATCTTCATGCTCAAGTATGGGTACACGGCAAAGCAGATGACGCGTGGACGCGCCGCCCAGACGGCGATAAGCACGCGACGAATACATCTGTGACGAAACTAGTGAAGGAAAAACATCCTGCACTAATTCCTTAAACCAAAAATAATCAGGACAGCAGACCGAAAGGATTGGCAAGATTGTGCGAACATGATTGTCAGGAAAAGACGCGGTAAAACAACTTTTCCACGAATACCCGTTGATCCTGCGGGAGGTTGCTGCTCTGGGGATTCGATTAAGCCATGCAAGTCAGATCGCAAGATCGGCGAAAGGCTCAGTAACACGTCGTTAACATGCCCTGAGGTCAAGGATAAGCACGAGAAATTGTGTGTAACACTTGATAGGGGATGATGCCTGGAATGGCGCATCTTTCCAAACTCGTGCCTCAGGATTGGACGGCGGCGGATTAGGCAGTTGGCGGTGTAACGGACCACCAAACCGAAGATCCGTACGGGCCATGAGAGTGGTAGCCCGGAGAGGGACACTGAGATACTGGTCCCAGCCCCACGGGGTGCAGCAGGCGCGAAACCTTTACCATGCACGAAAGTGTGATAAGGGGATCCCCAGTGCTCATGTACTGCATGGGCTTTTGCCAAGTGTAAATAGCTTGGCGAATAAGTGGTGGGTAAGACTGGTGCCAGCCGCCGCGGTAACACCAGCGCCACGAGTGGTAACCGCGATTATTGGGCCTAAAGCGTCCGTAGCCGGCGCTGCAAATCTCTTGTGAAATTGTTCGGCTCAACCGAACAGCGCGCAAGGGACACTACAGCGCTCGAGACCGGGAGGGGTCAGAAGAATTCCAGAGGGAGCGGTAAAATGTTATAATCTCTGGAGGACTACCTGTGGCGAAGGCGTCTGACCAGAACGGATCTGACGGTGAGGGACGAAAGCCAGGGGAGCGAACCGGATTAGATATCGAGAAATCTAACGATTTCTGGACTTAGTCTCGTGTGTTTGATTCAACTACTGCACACTAAGTTCAGTGAGATATGAGATTTCACTCGACTAAGTACCCGAGTAGTCCTGGCT
>WJKR01000013.1 GCA_014729015.1 Candidatus Woesearchaeota archaeon
CTCCTCTACTTCTGCAAGCACTGCAACCTCCTCTTCTCGCGTCGCAGCCTGAACGAGCAATAACAAGCTTTATAATCGCTAGGCGGTTTTTGCCACATGCCATGTTCGTGCACAACATCAACCCCATCATCTTCTCCATCGGGCCTCTCAGCGTCCGGTGGTACAGCCTCGCCTACGTGCTCGGATTCCTCGCCGCGTATTGGTGGCTGCACTACCTGACGAAGAGAAAAACCATCAAGAACCTGACGCCGAAACGCGTCGAGTCGTACATGCTGTACCTCATCCTCGCCGTCATCATCAGCGGCCGGTTGTTCGAGTTCGTCTTCTTCCGACCGGAGGTCTGGCTGACCGACCCCCTCGAAGTATTGCGCATCTGGCACGGCGGCATGTCTTTCCACGGCGGCCTGGTCGGCGTCGCGGCCGTGACGTGGTGGTTCTGCAAGAAGCATGATATCAGCTTGCTGGAACTCGGCGACGCGTTGTCGCTGCCCGCAGCAATCTCCTTGTTCCTCGGCAGGATCGCGAACTTCATCAACGCGGAGCTCGTCGGCAAGCTAACCAGCGTCCGTTGGTGCGTCGAGTTCCCGGGCTACGAAGGGTGCCGGCACCCGTCGCAGCTGTACGAGGCAGGCAAGAACCTGGTCATCTTCGGCACCCTCGCATTTGCTTGGAAATGGCGCGGCCGCAGGCCGGGCACGATCATGTGGTTGTTCATCGCGTTGTACGGCCTCCTCCGGATGGCGGTCAACGTCTGGCGCGACGACCCGGTCTTCCTCATCGGCCTGTCCATGGGACAGTTCCTGAGCATGCTCATGTTCTTCGTCGGCACTGGCGGATTGCTCTTCCTGTACCGAAACACAAAGAAATATTAATGAGCGAGCACATGAAAAGGTGTATGAGCACGCCGAGGATGTGCGAAGAGCACGGGAAACCGTCGGTGACCAGGTGTTCATGGTGCGCGAAGCCTATCTGCGAGACGTGCATCTTGGAAGCTGACAAGCACAAGCTGTGCGCTCGTTGCGCGAGCAAGCTCGCAAAGGACACCCCGGTGTTACCACGGCTTCGCCGAACCGCCGAGGGGCCGATACGCAACATCGACGAGACCTTGACACAGGAGCAGCTCAAGGCAGCAAGGGAGCGATACGTGAAGCAGCATGAAGAAGAGCAGGAACGATGGCCGAAGCTCTCCGAGTGATGAGGTGAGCAGGGCATGACGAGCATAGGGGTACCGCTCTTGTTGGTGAACTGCAAGAATTACGGCCAGACAGCGGTGCTTGCCGAGCGCATCGCGAGGGCGGGGGTGACCGTGCTGGGAGAACGACAGGCGTCGGGGAAGAAGCGCGTGACCATCGCGTTGGCCGTGCCCGCCGCTGACATCAATCACACCGCAGGCCTCGGATTGGTCCCTGTGTTTTCCGAGCACCTCGACCCGCACCGGCAAGGCGCGACGACCGGTCATGTCATCGCGGAGGACGTCCAGCAGAACGGCGGCGTCGGCAGCTTGATCAACCATTCAGAGGATCCCATGGGCGAGGTGGACATCAGGCGAGCAGTCGTCCGCGCCCGGGAAGCCGGCTTGACAAGCGTGGTGTGCGTCAAGGACGCGCAGGCAGCCGCGCACCTCGCGAGCTACGGTCCTGACTTCGTGGCCGTGGAGCCGCCCGAGCTCATCGGCGGTGACGTCTCGGTGAGCACGGCGAGGCCGGAGCTGGTTAGTGACACCGTGGCCGCGGTGAAGCAGGTCAAGGACGTCCTCGTGCTCGTCGGCGCTGGCGTGAAGGACGCCGCTGACGTCAGGAAAGGGTTGGAGTTGGGCGCGAGCGGTGTCTTGGTGGCGAGCGGGGTGACCAAGGCAGAGGACATCATCGGAGCGTTGCGGGAGCTGGCAGCGGGTTTTGATTAGCCGACGGTGATGAACAATCGTTGCTTGTTGCCATGGAGCGTGTCGGAGTCGCACGCCGATGATGTTTCGCCATCGTGCACGCACACGTCATAGAAGTATTCTCCGCCCGGTAATCTCCCTCCTGTAGTGTTCTTCGTGGTGAAGAGTATCCATTGGAAGTGGTCGTCCTTCGGCTGGAGCGTCACCTGCTCTGAGGAGTAGACGACGTAACCAGTGCCGGAGAAAGCTGTCGGTGAACGGTCGCTTTCTTGCACGTAGACGGTGAAGTTCTTCACGGTGTTCCCCGTGTTGACGAATCCCAAGAGGAAGTACGCTGATTCCCCTGGCTTGACGCGCTCGTGCGGATTAAGAACAGCGACTTGCCGTCCTTCGCGGAACTGCGTCTTGCGCAGCTGTTCCTTGAGCTGCTCGTCCACGTCGCCCGTGATCTCGATGCCCTTGTCCACGATCTTCGTCACGATGAAGATGCCGATGCCGAGGAGGACGATGCCGATTACCACGGTGACCATCATGTTGACGGAGAGCTCGACACCTTTTCGTGCGCGTACCATGAACGACCATCCCAAGAGAAAAGAATGTTGGACCTCATCTCACGAAGTTGTACTCCTTGAACAATATCCAGGTGAACAGGAGCATGATGATGACGCCTGCGACCAGGATGAGCAGGTGCTCCCAGAACCCGGTGACCGCGGTGACCAACTTGTAGAACCCGAAGCCCATGATGAGCACGCCTATCCAGAGGAACTTGTCCAGGACGAGCTTGAGGATCTCGAACTCTTCTTCCTTGCTTAAATGCTTCTTTGTCTTCTTTGCCATTGACTCCTCACCCTCCGACTGCGTTGACGAAGACGCTTGACGTATAAGTAGGTCCTTGTGAGTTTCCCGAGGTTGCCTTGACCGAGCAGATGAAGGCGCCTGATTCAGCTCCTGGCACGACATAGATGGATCCTCGCAGGCCAATCGCCTCTCCGTCAGGGACGGATACCTCGCTCGGGAAGACCACAGTGATCTGATCGCTGTCACTGGTCTCGCCCTGTCGACGGCACGATGCGTCCTCGACTTCATAAGTGGCTTCCGTCCCTTCCTTGTTATAGATGCCCATGAAGACCGGCGCTGACTTGCCGATCTTCACCTCGACGTTACGATCAACAGTGAACGGCGTGTCATACGTCGCCTGGTTCTCCAACATATTATTGTCGATCACCTTGACCAGGCTTTGCTGGCCCTTCGCGAACAACCCGCGCACCAAACCCAGACCGAGGCCGAGCACGACCATCGCCATCACCAAAATAACAATAGCATTAATCGACAACTGCAGACTCGCACGACGCGAACGAACACGAACGAACAACCGCATAGTTTCAACACCTCAACCATGATTTTTTCTTAGCCGCCGACCGCGTTGACGTACACGCTCGACGTGTAGGAACTGCAACTACCACCACTATCATCAGTATACGCGCATTCCACCTTGATCGGGCAGATGTAGGAGCCGGCGCTGCCCAGCGACCCATCGACGTTGACCGCTCCTCGGATGCCGATGGCCTCTCCCTCGACCACCGTCACTTCTTTGGGGAAAGTGACCGTCACATACGGATCTTCCGAATTCTCTCCTCCTTCAGTCGCAAAATCCCCTGTGTTATCCTTGCAAGCATTATAATCATCATCATCATTTGGCGGGCTTTTGATCGTGTAAGTAGCGTCCTTCACGTCCTTGTTATAGATGCCGATGAAGATGGGCTCTGCCTTGCCGATCTTCACCTCGACGTTACGA
>WJKR01000014.1 GCA_014729015.1 Candidatus Woesearchaeota archaeon
CAACTACCCTTCGACCCGGCACTGCTCAGCAGGTTCCACCTCGTGTTCTTCATCAGACGACCGACCAAGGAAGAATTCAAGACCATCACCAAAAACATCATCAGAGAATAAACTCCTAAACTCACCATCGAAGACGTCCACTTCATCAAAGACTACGTTGCTTTTACCAGCAAGCAACAAGTCCAATTCGACCCCAAGCTCGAACCACTCATCACCAACTTCTTCGCAGAACTCAAAGAACGGGAAGACGACCACCTCATCGAGCTCTCACCAAGATTAGTATTAGGAGTCGTCCGCATGGCAAAAGCATTAGCAAGAATGCAACTCAAATCCAAAGTCACCAAAGAAGACTTAGAACAAGTTCTCCAAGCATTCCAACAAAGCCTGATCATCGCGCCAGACAACGTCGCGAAGAAGCGCTACCGCTCGCATTAAGACAAGTCATTGGCCAAGGACAGCCAGAACATGTAAGCGGTGACGACATCGAAGAGCGCGAGATCACGAGAGCAAAAACGCTTATCAAGAGGTATCGGTTATGGCCGAAGAGATAGACCGCTGGGGGGCGTACAGGCAATCCCACCCTGACACGTGGAAACAAGCGCACAAAGAGTTCATCAATGCCCAGTTCCAGAAGCAAGAGCAGTTCTTGCGACGACTACTCAAGATGCCACAAGGGAAGAAAAAAGCGCGTGAGGTGTACGATGTGCACAACCCTGGTGGCTATCCTTCTTTCTTCACTCCAGAATAAGCAGAAACCTATATAAACGGAGCGCTCCCTTAAAAACAATAATGCACGAACAAGGCATCGCCCAAGACATCATCAAGCAAGCAATGGCGACGGCGAAAGAACGCGGCAAGGACGTCAAAGGCATCACCGTAGAAGTAGGAGACCTCGGCCACCTCCCAGCAGAAGAGATGGAACAAGCCCTGCAAACAATGGTCAGCGACTGGTACATCACCATGAAGCACAAACCGGCAACCATCAAATGCGGCTGCGGCTACACCGGAGCACCGAACATCATAGAGAAAGGCCACGACCACAACGTGTACCGCTGCCCGGCCTGCGAGGCGCTGATGCCAGAGATCGTCGACGGCGACCAGATCGTGCTGGAGAGCATCGATGTCACCTAACAAGACCTGGCTATTCGCTATCCTCATCATCACGGTAGCAATCACCGGCTGCCTAGGCAAGCCGGTCAGAGGCCCGGGCAGAGAAATGCTCTACTCCACCGTCCAACTCAACACCTCGGACGGCGTGCTCATCACCGCATCCTACTACGATTCTGATGCTGACAAAGGGCTGATCCTGCTGCACATGCTCGCACGCGACCGCCACACGTTCGACGACGCCGCAAAACGGTTGCAACCGCATTACAAGATCATCATCCCCGACCTGCGGGGCCACGGTGACAGCGAGGGAGAATACCTGGACCTGACCGAGAAGGACTTCAGGGACATGGTCTATGACATCGAGTCAGTAGCGAACTACCTCAAGGAAGAAGAGCAGGCAGCATCCATCAGCGTCGCCGGCGCGAGCATCGGCGCCAACCTGGCGTTGACCTACGCGTCCGAGCACCCAGTGGACAAGCTCCTCCTCATCTCGCCCGGCAGCCGGTACCGCGGCATCGACATCTCACGCATCTCGTACGGAAAGCCGTTGCTCGCACAAGTCGGCCATTACGACGGGTACAGCAGCATCAGCACGGACGACCTGGCGTTGAACTGGCAGCGAGGCAGGGTGATGGAGTACGACACGAACGCGCACGGCACAGACCTCATCAAGACGGACTTGTCGGCATCAGAGGACTTCTTCTTCTACCTGACCTGAACAAAAGGGAAAAATATTTAAGCAACACGTTAGTTTTTTTTCATATGAAAACAGTGTGTTGCGGGTTTTTCACCACATTGGCGAACAAGACCAGGCTGAGCATCCTCTACACGTTGCGCGAAGGTGACAAGAGCGTGAACCAGATTGTGCAGCGGACAGGGTTTGAGCAGAGCCTGGTCAGCCACAACCTCAAACTGCTCAAGCACTGCAGCTTCGTCGACTCGGCAGTGCGAGGCAAGCAACGCATCTACTCGCTCAACAAGAAGACCATCATCCCATTATTTGATTTGGTGGACAAGCACCGGCACGCGTTCTGCAAGGACCAGGACTGCCCTGTATGCAACCCAAAATGACCATTCCTATCAAGCGGCAATCAAGGATCGGCGACGTCATCAGCCAGCACCCCGGCGCCGCCCCGGTCATGCTCAGCTACGGCTTGCGCTGCGTCGGCTGCCCCGTCGCGCGTTTGGAGACGATCGAGCAAGGCTGCCGCGGCCATGGCATGCCGGAAGAAGCGATCGACGGACTCCTCGAACAGCTCAACTCGTTGGTGCAACAAGAGGGAGAATGATGTGCTTGTCCATCCCCGGGAAGATAACGGCGATCGACGGTCACCGGGCGACTATCGATTACGGCGGCGAAGTACGGGAAGCGGGCACCGCCCTGTTGCCGGACGTCCGGGTAGGCGACTACGTCATCGTCTCCGCAAAGATGATCATGCAGAAAGTACCAGCAGCAGAAGCGAAGAAAACGTTGCAAGTATGGGATGAGACCAATGATTAGTGCGACGAGATACTTCTTGCGCTACGCGTTCAGCTGCGCCCAAGTCCTCCGCGAAAGCGGCGAGATGACGCAACAAGAATATGATAAGGTGGCGGACGCGGCCATGGACGACAAGGAGCTGCCCTTGCCAGAGCTCGAACGATTGTTCCCGGCGGCGTTCAGGCGATTGCGATCGATCGCGGAAAGGGAAGGCAAGCCGACGTATGACGAACAGGCCGTCAAAGAATATTTTCCAAGGGACCACAACGGCTTCATCGACGCCGGTGACGGCACATACGGGGAAGCGCCGGCATGGTTCTGCGAGCTCTGCAAAGTGAAGAGACTAGAAGTCTTGAGGACGAAAGTCGTTGACGACAAGCTCTTCTTGCGCGTCGAGCAGAACAGATGGGTGCAATCACCGTTCTTCAACGCGATAACAGGCGACATTGTCGTTGTGCATCACCATTACGCGGTGGAACTCGTCGAATGACACGCTTCTTACCGTAAGATTTCCGTTTTTTCTGGCGATACCATTATCAAAACCGCTTGTCACAAGAACCGACTATGTGGCGTGAAGGATTCGAGCAACACCTGGACAACCTCATCGACGAATATCTTTCAGAAGAAAAAAGATCCGAAGGAACTGTGGCGATGCTGGTGTGCGCGCTCAACGCTTACTCTCATGAAGTACTGGAACAGGTAAAGCAACGCTACTATGATCATCCTTCAACGGACAGGCTTGCTTATGGCGAACTGCTCAAGAGCCCACTCATTCAATCACATGATAAAAGAGTCGATAGAGTGTACGAATTACTTCCCGATAAGCAATCACTCTTTGAATTCTTCTCAACCAAACCTTTTTACAAGCTCAATGAAGAACAAGTGTTCCAAAAAGTAGTGGATAATGTTATGGGAGAAAAAAAACTCAGGGCATTCCTGAAGAAATACTTTGACTAACTTTTGCTTATAAGTGAGTAAAGAAACGGCGTGTTCCGTATGACCTGCCTGATTTTACGGCTGTATTCCTCGCGGAACTTATTGTTCTCATTCGTGACAGCAATGTTCTGAGCGTGTTTTTCGAAGAGGTCGAGTTTGTTCTTTGCGATGATTTCCCACGCAGGTTCATCAGACACCACAAGCCCCTTCAGTAATCGTCGTAACTGTCGGTTGTATTCTTCCATTGAACCTTTAACCTTTTCATTATAGAAAGCACTTAACTTTTCAGGCCGCGCTGCTTGTTCCAAACGTTCTTCGTCGCCAAGATAGACTCTGTTGATGAATGTCTCGGCGTTCTTTTTTGTGTTATTAGCGTACTTAGCATGCTTATCAATAACAGGAATGTTGGTCTTGACGCCGCGCTTCGCAGCTTCGATGATCTCTTCCAGACGCCCAGTGCTCTCAATCATCCCTTGGACTTTTCCAGCAGCCTCTTCTAGGAGGCGGTACCCTTCTTTTACCTCTTCTTGCCACATCTTGATTTCTTCTTGGTATGTTCCCATTGATGACAAGGAATGACCGCTCATATAAATAGAATTATGCTTTTATAGGGCCTGCCCATGAAAGCCCTCGTTGCAGCCACCAGAACACTGCAACACCCACAGCCAATAACACCAACCCGACGATTTGTCCAGGCGTAAACGCTTTTCCTAAGAACGCTAACTGCAACACCGAAGTGATCACGCTCCCTAATGAAAGGACAGCGACAGCGGTGGACGCATTGACCAGCTTCAACCCGTTGTAGAACGTCCACACATAGCCGAGCAAGAACAAAGACGTCATCAACACCCAGCCCCAAGCATTCGCACTCCAAGACAACACCGACGTTAAACGACCAGAAACCATCAAGAACACCAAGATAATCGCCGCGCCGATCCCCATCCGACCAAAAGCCACTGTCGAACCAGAGAAGTCTTTCAACATGTGCTTGCTGACGAGGACTTCACCACTCCAAAGAAGAGCAGCAATGAACGTGTACACCAATCCTTCTGACAACGCAATACCTGACAACTTCAACAACAAGAAATTACCAACCAACAACGCAGCTGCGCCAAGGATAATCTTCCAGTTCATCCGTTCTTTCAGGAACAACAACGCTCCGAGAGTCACCCAGAGGATCATCGTCTTGTGCATGAACGCACCAGCAGCACCTGAACCCATTGACAAACCTTTGAAGAACAACAAGAACGGCACTGAACCCCCAATAAGGCCAATAAGACTGAGATAACCCCATTGCTTCAAGGATAATGATCGTAACTCCCGTGCACGAGTAGCTAATAAAATCACGCTAATCAAGAAGATCGCGACAATCAAGTTCTTCATGCCGGTGAACGCGAAAGGATTCAGTCCAGAAACGCCAAAAGCGTTCAAGAAAATCGAGACGCCACTAATCAATGCTGTTCCAAGAATGAAGAGAAGTCCTTTGTTCACATTGCTACCTCTCTCCCTCATCGGAGAGGTTTATTCTTATAAATCTTGTGCTTATCGACGAAAAGCAATAAAAATGATTTGAGTTTTCTTTCCTTCATGGGAGACCAACTATTTGGAGAATACAAAGAAAGAGCTATCAAAGGCTTTGCAGTGCTGAAATTCTACGCCACCCGATTACAGGATTCTCTAGAGAACTCTAGCACGTCGATCGATGAGGTGATTCGTGTGGCTGATGCAGGAGAGAGAACAGGGAATGCTCTTATGGATAGCTTTGCCGGCATGCTCAAGCAGATTTACGAGTTCTCGAACGCCTATCTCTCTTATCTTGATTTGGAGCAGGTCCGTTCTATGCAGGAAAAGCTCAAGGGTACATTACCGGGAACAACTGCACTGTTACAGCAAGCTACGGAGCTAGAGGATCAGTATGATGAGCAATTGCGAAGGCAGGAGAAAGGTGAACGATTAGAGGGACAGCTTGATTTAGGCATGGTCACTGAAGTAACTACACCTCGTGCCTTGGTGAGTGCAGAAGAGAGTAAGGCCATGTATGAAGAGATCGTTTTCCGGCAGGCGTATGGGCAGAAATGGGCATCTCTCGTCGAGAATGTGCCTTTCATGAGGAAGATCTACAAGAATGCTTCTTAAGTCGAGAAATATTGCTCCTTGAATCGTCGCAGTTCATTGGTCCACTGTTTAAGGTATTGATAATGTGGATTGCTACTGTTTGATGCAGCGACATCTGTTGTGGTCTTTGGGGTGTTTTTGAACAGGCGAGAGGCGTTCTTCATGTATGTTTCTGTCTGTTGATGGAGTGTTTTGATGTCTGCGAAGAGTTCCTCGATGCTTTGCTGGTCATCCATGGCGTTGATAATAGATTTCCGATATTATAACATTTCTCTCTGCTAATCCGGAAAGTTTCCGCAACCATTAAAAACAAAACACACCAAAAAACAACCATGCTCACCGTGCTCGTCTTCGGCAACCCCTACCTCAAGGAAGACTCCTTGGCGGTCAGCGTCGCCCAAGCATTAGAGCTGCCTGACGTCCAGTTCAAGATCACCGCGAACCTCAACGACTTATTAGACGAACACTATGACGCCATTCTCGACGTCGCGTACGGCGTGCCGAAAGTAGTCCTCCTAGAAGACGTGAACAAGCTCCGAGAGCACCGATTGGTCTCATTGCACGATTACGACGTCACCTACTTCCTCAAGCTCATGAAAGCCATGGGAAAGATCTCCAAGGTCAAGATCATCGCCATCCCGGCCACCTATCCGCCAGAAAAAGCCATGGAAGAGGTCACCGCCCTCCTCGCATCACTACCCCAGCAATAACCTATATAAACCACGACTCGTTCTTACAAATGATGGCCGAGAAGACCAACACGAAAGGGCTTACCGTGAAAAAAAGCGAGGACATGCCGGAATGGTACTCGCAAGTCGTGCTCAAGAGCGAACTCGCGGATTACTCCGCCGTGCGGGGATGCGCCGTCATCCGCCCACTAGGCTACGACCTCTGGCAAGGCATCATGGACTACTTCAACGCCAGGCTCAAACTCTTAGGCATAAAAAACGCCTACTTCCCACTCTTCATCCCTGAAAGCTTCTTCAAGCGAGAAGCAGGCCACGTCGAAGGGTTCGCGCCAGAAGTCGCCTGGGTAGAACAAAAAAGCAAAGACGAAGAGAAGCTCGCGCTCAGACCGACATCCGAGACGGTCATGTACGACTCCTACGCGAAATGGATCCGCAGCCACCGAGACCTACCGCTCCTCATCAACCAATGGTGCAACATCGTCCGCTGGGAAGTCAAGGACGTCAAGCTCTTCCTCAGGAGCAGGGAATTCCTATGGCAGGAAGGGCACTGCGTCTTCGCGACCGAGCAGGAATGCGACGAGCACGCGCTGCAGATGATCAAGGAATACCAGCGACTAGCAGAAGAACTCCTCGCCATCCCGATCACCACCGGCCTGAAGAGCAAGAAAGAGACCTTCGCCGGCGCCAAGCACACGTACGCGATCGAAGCGTTCATGCCCGACGGCAAAGCCCTCCAATGCGGCACCAGCCACAACCTAGGGCAAGGGTTCGCCAAGGCGTTCAACATCACCTACAAAGGGACTGATGAACAGGACCACACGCCCTGGCAGAGCAGCTGGGGGTTCTCGACGAGGCTCATCGGCGCCGTCATACTCCTCCACGGCGACGACAAAGGGCTCGTCCTCCCGCCGAGAATCGCGCCGACCAAGGCGGTCATCGTGCCCATCACCAAAGCGAGCGACCAGGCGGCGACGAGAAAGGTCCTGGCGGCCAGCAGGCAGCTCGTAGCAGACCTCAAGAGGAACGACACAGAAGCCATCCTGGACGACCGGGACGAGCACTCGCCAGGCTTCAAGTACAACGAGTGGGAACTCAAAGGCATACCTATACGGATAGAAGTCGGCCCGAAAGATATTGCGACCGACAGCTGCGTCCTCGTCAAGAGGAACGACGGGACCAAGCAAGCCATCAAGCTCCAAGAAGCGCCGAAGACGGTCACCGCCCTCTTGGGACAAATGCAGCAAGAGCTCTACGACAAGGCAAAGAAAGATGTGGACAGCCGGCAAGTCACCACGAACGACTACGAAGCGCTCACACAACTCCTCGACGAAAGGAAAATCGTCCTCGCGCACCACTGCGGCGACGAGGAGTGCGAAGACCACATCAAGGCGGACACCAACGGCGGCACCACTCGTTGTAGACCATTAGGAGACGGCAAGCCGGACAAGGACGCGACGTGCGTGCGGTGCGGAAAGCCCGCGAAGTACAAGATACTGTTCTCAAGGAATTATTAGATTTTTGTTACCACTAGTAATCTTTTTTTTTATCCATAATAGCGTGCGAAACCCTTAAATAACTCTTCCACTCATACACCACTGATGGCAAAGCTTGACGACCTCAACGACAAGCTCGACCGCATCCTCAGGAACCAACGATTATTGCTGCACGAGGAGCACGAGGTCATCCTCGAGGAGGAAAAGATAGAGAAGCTGGAGCATCGCATCGAGAAGGAAGAGGAGCAAGAGCAGGAAGCGCTCCGCAAGGAAGAAGAAGAGCTCAAGCAGAAGCTCAAGAAGAAGATCCTCAAGAACATCACGATCAAGGACATCAACAAGGGGCTCATCGGAGCGTTCATCGGCACCATCGGCCACTTCGCTTTCTTCGAGGGCAAGCACGTCGCGCACGACATGACGACGGGCTGGGCGACGATGCTCTTCGTGTTCTCCTACCTCATCGGCGTCCTGTTCATCTACTTCTCCGGGTTCAAGACCGTCAAGCGGAAGATGATACTCCACCTCATCCCCCTGAGAGTGTCGGTCATGTTCGTCATCTCCATCCTCTCCACCATCATCATCCTCATCCTCTTCCAGCAAATAACCTTGGCAACATCGTTCTCGGAAGCGTACAGGACAGTCGCGAGCGTGAGCGTCCTAGCCATGTTCGGCGCGACCACGGCCGACTTCCTGGAATAAAAAGAAACTCTTAAATACCGTCCCGGGCTTGGAGACGTCGAGGTGAGCACGTGGGAAAACTGTTGAAGAAAAGCGCAGCGAACGACTTCTTCCGCTCACTACAGAAAAAAGGCTCGCTCTACGCGCCGGTCAGCACGGACATGGTCAGGTTCCAACACATCAAGACGCCGGAAGCACTCCGATCCATCGACTTCGACGGCCACGCGTTCTTCCCCCCGAAGAAATACCTGCTCCCGAACGAGGAAGAGCTCTTCACCATCAAGCAAGGAAAGCTCCAAGACACCAACCAATCATTGCCGCCGCAATTCGTTGTCAACGTGCGCCTCTGCGACCTCAACGCCATCGCCATACTAGACAAGCTCTACCTCGACCCGGACTACCCCGACCCTTATTACAAGGCAAAACGAGACGCGACCACGTTCATCGGCATCAACTGCAAGCGAGAGATAGACGAGTACTGCTTCTGCGGCAGCATGGACCTCCAACGAGCATACGACCTCCTATTGGACGACCGAGGAGAACACTACTACATTGATGTGAGAAGCGACAAGGGCATGGCCCTCGTGAAAGAGCTGCCCGACGCACCAGAACAACAAGATCCAACACTCCCCAAAACCAGTAAAGTATTGGACCAGAAAGACCTCCACCAATTCTTCGCGGACAAGTGGTGGGAAGGCGACAACGAGCTGTGCGTCTCATGTCAGCGATGCACCGCCCTGTGCCCTACCTGTTTTTGTTTCGACGTCAAGGACGACATGGACCTCAACCTGCAAGACGGCAAGCGGCTCAGGACCATTGACAGCTGCCACTCAGCAGACTTCACCACGGTCGCCGGCGACCACACCTTCCGCTCATCACGCCTCCAACGCTACCGGCACCGGGTCATGCACAAACTCCAATACTACAAGGACACCTTCGAAAGGAGCATGTGCACGGGCTGCGGACGATGCATCCGGTACTGTCACTCAAAAATAGACTTCGTCAAGACCATCAACGAGGACTTCAAATGAGCAACTACTTCGAGCACACACCAGTAGAAATCCTCGCAAAGACGTGGGAGAGCCCTGATACGGTCACGTTCAGAGTAAATTGGCAACCCAAGCACGACCCAGGACAGTTCATCGAGATCAGCATCCCAGGCGTGGGCGAAAGCCCGATCAGCTTCTGCAGCTGGAACCCGACGTACTGCGAGTTCAACGTCCGCGTCGTGGGCAACGTGACCAAGGCCATCAGCAAGCTCGAACCAGGCGACACCATGCACGTACGAGGACCTTACGGCAAAGGCTACCCCATGGACTACTTCAAGAACAACCACTTGTTGTTCATCGGCGGCGGCTGCGGCGTCGCCCCCCTGAAAGGCATCATCGAATACGTCCAGCATCACCGGAAGCACTTCAAGGACGTCGACCTGTACTTCGGCTACAGGAGCAGGGACGACATCCTGTTCAAGCACCTCCTCGAACACTGGGAGAAAGAGTTCTTCCTGCATGTCACGATCGACAAGGACGCGGGCGACTTCCACTACTCCTGCCCGGTCGGCTTCGTCACGCAAGCCGTGCAAGAAGCGGACATCCCACCGGACAACAAGATCGTCTTCCTGTGCGGCCCGCCCGTCATGATGGAAAAGACCATGCCCCTGCTCCTCGACAAAGGCTTCCACGAAGACCAGATATGGGTCTCCGCAGAAAGGCACATGAAGTGCTGCACCGGCAAGTGCGGCCACTGCATGATCAACGGCAAATACGTGTGCAAGGACGGACCGGTCTTCAGGTACGACGAGATCAAAGGGGTGACCGAATGAGCACCAAGAAGCCGCGCGTCGCCATACACTCCATTACCGGCTGCGCAGGCTGCCAATTGACGTTCTACTTCATCAAGGACCGCCTCCTCGACTTCCTAGGAGCCATCGACCTCGTCGCGGCGCCGATGATCAAAGGCAAGAACGACCTCGACGGGAAGTACGACGTCTGCTTCGTCGAAGGATCAGTTTCTTCAGAAAGAGACCTGGAGCACCTCAAGAAGTGGCGGGAACAATCAAAAATCTTGGTCGCTCTCGGCACGTGCGCCACCCACGCGAACGTGCAGGGCATCAAGAACTTCAGAGAAGCGAAAAAGGTCCAGGAATACGTGTACGGCAAGGAAGCCAAGAACATGGAAGGAGAGCTCAAGCCCGTCGCGCCGACACCGCTCGACGCCCACGTCAAGATCGACTACAAGATATCAGGCTGCCCGCCGGAAGAAGTGGAAATATTGCGGTTCTGCAAGGACTACCTGATGGGGCTCGACCCCAGGATATATAACGAGCCGGTGTGCGTCGAATGCACCAAGAGAGAGATCAAGTGCTTGTTGGAAGACGGCAAGGAATGCATGGGCCCGCTCATCAGGGGCGGCTGCAACGCGCTCTGCCCAGGCGTCGGTCACGGCTGCACCGGCTGCCACGGACCGATACCAGAAGGCAACATCCCGCAGACCATAACATTATTGAAAGCGAACGGCATCCCCCTGCACCTCATCAACCAGCGCATGCAGAAATACGCAGGCCTCGAGTTCGAGAAGCTCGGCGCAGCCATCAAGTCAGAGGTAGAGAGCGATGAGTGAGAACATCAAGCTCAACCACATCTGCAAGGTCGAAGGACACGCAGACCTCGCCGTCAAGATAGCAGGCGGCAAGCTCGTGAAATGCGAACTCGGCGCAGTCGAAGGCGCGCGGTTCTTCGAAGGATTAGTCGTCGGCAGGAAGTGGGACGAGCTCAAAGAGATCACCAGCAGGATCTGCGGCATCTGCAGCGTGGCGCACTGCACCGCTAGCATCAAGGCGGTCGAGGACGCTTTTGGCATGCGACCAACAAAACAGACACGGATACTGCGGGAGTTCCTGAACATCGGCGAGCGCATCCGCTCCCACGCCACGCACCTGTACATGCTCTCCCTACCAGACTTCCTCGGCTTCGAGTCAGCGATCGGGATGGCGTCCAAGCACAAGCAAGAACTCGAACGGGCGTTGCACCTCATCAAGCTCGGCAACGAGATCGTCACCACATTAGCAGGAAGGCAGATGCACCCGGTCGCGGCCATCGTCGGCGGCTTCACACACGTCCTGACCGAGGAGGAAGTCACGCATCTCAAGGAGGTGGTACGAGGCGCACGCGCAGCGGCCATCGAGACCCTCAAATTGTTCCTCTCACTCGAGTATCCTGACATGCAACGGGACGTCGAGCACATCTGCATCTACCAGAAAGGACGGGTGCCGCTAATCGACGGCGTCGTCGTCTCTGACCATGGCCTGCACGTCGAACCAAGTGATTACGGCGCGCTCATCGAAGAGTACATCCAGCCGTACTCGACAGCGAAATTCGCTGTCAGGGACGATAAGGAGTACGTGCTCGGCGCCCTGGCGCGGGTGAACAACACGTGGGACGCGGTCGCGCCAGACATCAGGGCGCTGGTGAAGAAGAGCAAGCACAAATTCCCATCAAAGAACCCGTTCCACAACCTCATCGCCCAAGCAGTCGAACTGGCGCACTGGGTGGACGTCGGAGAGCGATTGCTGGACGAGCTCGACCCCGAGCAGGAGCCAGCGCAGGAGGTCAAGCCGAAGCAAGGAAGGGGTGTCGGCATCACCGAAGCGCCGAGGGGCTTGTTGTTCCACGAGTACGAGTTCGACGAGGACGGCGTATGCACCTCATGCAGGATCATGACCCCCACCTGCCAGTTCCTCAAAGCGCAGGAAGCGGACGTCCGGCACTATGTCCAGCACTTGCTGGGGAGAGGCGCAGCAAAGGAAGAAATCATTTTCGAAATAGAAAAACTCATCAGGGCGTATGACCCGTGCTTCTCGTGCAGCGCGCACTTCCTGAACGTTGACTGGCAGGAATCATAGGCACAGGACACGTCACCGCCACCCTTAAATACGACCATGACTTCTATACGGGCATGCCTGCAACGCTTCATGCCTATGTCTTAGAACCCACGTACAGGGTCGAGCAGGATAATGCAATCGTGCACCTCTGGTGCCGCTTGGAAGACGGCAGGACCGCGCTCGTCAAGAAGCCGTTCAAGCCCTACTTCTTCATCAAGGCGGCTGACCAGAAGAAGGCGAAGAGGAAGACCGGCGCCATCCCCGTCGAGTATGAGGAGGTCTCACTGCAGTCCATGCAAGGGGAGCGGGCGGTCAAGGTCATCACGACGGTGCCGAGCAACGTGAACAAGCTACGGGAAGCGTTTGAAGATGCTGATATCGCTTGTTACGAGGCGGATGTCAGGTTCGCGTACCGGGCGATGATGGACTGGGGGGTCCACAGCATCTTCTCGCTCACAGGAGCGGCGACACCTGCGGATGAGCTCTCCGTCGATGTCGTCTTCGAGCATCCTGACATCTCACCGGTCAAGGACCGCTACGTGCCTTCCTTGTCCGTGCTGTCCTTCGATGTCGAGTCCGACAAGGAGACTGAGGCGTTGTACTGCTTGTCCTGTTATGGCGAGCACGCTGACGGCAAGGTGTTCCGGGAGAAGTTCATCATCAACAAGGAGCCGGTGAAAGGGGCGCGGCACTTCGAGGACGAGGCCTCGTTGCTGCGAGCGTTCGTGGACTACGTCAACGAGGTGGACCCTGATGTCATCACCGGCTGGAACGTGATCGACTTCGACCTCGCGTACCTCCAAGGACGGATGAAGCGGGCGAAGGTGAAATGCGCTATCGGCCGTGATGGCTCAGACCTCAAGTTGCGGCTGCAAAACAATTTTTTCCGCGACTCCGACGCCGATGCGCGCGGTAGGATCATCCTCGACGGCATCCAGCTCCTCAGGAACAGTTTCGTCAAGCTCCGGGACTACAAGCTGGACACCGCGGCGAAGGAGTTCGCGAAGGAGGAGAAACTGGTGCAGACGACCGGCCATGAGAAGTACCTGGAGATCAAGCGGATGTACGAGGAGGACCAGCAGCGACTGCTCAAGTACAACTTGTTGGACGCGAAGCTCGCGTTCGAGGTCATCATGAACAGCGGCGCTTTTCCCTTGACGATCAAGCGTTCCTTGCTCGTCGGCATGCCCCTGGACCGGGTGAACGCCTCTATTGCCTCGCTTGATTCATTGTACTTGCGGGAATTGCGCAAACGAGGATTTGTCGCCCCTGTCGTTGCGCATCGCAGCCGTGATGATGAGGGCGTCGGCGGGTACGTCATGGACCCCAAACCCGGCATCTATGATTATGTCATCGTGTGCGATTTCAAGAGTTTGTATCCTTCCTTGATGCGGACGTTCAACATCGATCCCTTGATGTACGTGGAGAGGGGCAAGCACCTTATCAGGGCGCCGAACGGGGCGTTGTTCAAACGTGATTTAGGTATTATTCCTGGGCTCATCCAGCGGTTCTGGGAGGAGCGGGAAAAGGCGCGGAAGCAGGGTGACGAGCTGGCCCGTTATGCGATCAAGATCCACATGAACAGCATCTACGGCGTCATGGCGAGTCCGAACTGCCGGTTCTTCAACCGCAAGATCGGGAATGCGATTACCTCGTTTGCCCAGCACTTTATCAAGCTCACGGCGAAACAAATAGAAAAGTTGGGGTTTGAGGTGATATATTCCGATACCGATAGTTGCTTTATAAACTTGGACTGTGCGAGCGAAAAAGAGGCGCAGCAGCTCGGCAAGAAGATTGAACAAGAACTCAACACATACCTTAAGGAGTACGTCAAGCAGGAGTATGATCTTGAGAGCTTCCTAGAACTAGAATTCGAAAAAACCTTTATTCGTTTTGTCATGCCTCGCATCAGGGGCACGGAGAAGGGTGCGAAGAAGCGCTATGCAGGCCTGGTCAGGAAGGATGGCGAGGAGGATATTTCTTTTACTGGTCTGGAGATGGTCAGGCGGGACTGGACCGATCTTGCGAAGGAGTTCCAGTATGAGGTGTACAGGAGGGTTTTCAAGCGGGAGGAGGTGGCGGGGTACGTGCGCGAGGTCATCGAGGAATTGAAGGCGGGCAAGCTCGATGACAAATTGGTGTATCGGAAGGCGCTCAGGAAGGACATCGAGGAGTACACGAAGACGACGCCGCCGCACGTCAAGGCCGCGATGAAGCTCGATGCCGTGGAGTCCGACCTGATCGAGTATGTCATCACGGTTGACGGCCCGGAACCTGTCCAGAAGCTTGAGCACGACATCGATTACGGGCATTACATCGGCAAGCAGCTCAAGCCGATCGCTGACAGTATCCTCGGCTTCTACGGCACCTCCTTTGATGAGCAGCTCTCGGGCAGTTCGCAGGCGAGTTTGTTCGATTTCTAGTGTTTCTTGAGAAATTGGAGTAGCGCTGTGTGATCGCTGAAATATTCGTCTGCCCCTGCAGTGAGGATTTCTTCTTGGTCGTGATACGTGCCGAGTCCGTACACGGTACAGCCTGTTGTTTTCCCTGCTTTGATGCCCGCAAGAGAATCTTCAATAATGAGTGTCTCTTCTGGTTGTGTTTCGAGTCGAGAAAGTGCTAAGTGGTAACATTCGGGGTCTGGTTTTGATGAGGAGAAATCTTCACCAGTGACGATTATATTGAATTCTCCTAATTGTTGGTTTTCAATGGTTTGTTGTACTTCTTTTTTTGTTGAGCCTGTGGTTATTCCTGTTTTGAATGTTTTTTGTGCATAATCAATGGTTTCTTTTACTCCTACAACGAGTGGTATTGATTGCTTCATCCTTTGTTCTTGCCATGCTTCCCGTATGCTGATTGTTTCCTTATCAGTCATCTCCGGGAATGCTTCTTGTAGGAATTGATGTGTTTTTCTACCAATGAGTCGCTTATCATCTTCTTTAATCTGTTTTCCGTGAGGTTTGAGTAATTGGTTGAGGATGTTGCGCCTGAATAACTCTGATTCTACTATCACTCCATCGTAATCGAATACAATGGCTTTGATTTTTTTCATTGCAGTTCCTCGTTTATGTGTATCGGGTGCATCACATAGTCAGGAGTGACGCTGAAGACAATTGCTGCGTATTGCTTTGTCGGAGCGATGAAGCGTTCATAATCTGGCTTTACAGCCTCAAATAACGAGAGTGCTTCTTCTAATGTGTAACCTCTTTTATTTACATCTCGTTGTATTCTGCTTTTTATCTGTGTTTCTTCTTGTGCATCAAGAAAAAATGAGGTGTGATGAAGCTCTTTGAGTTCATCGTATAGAGTGGTGACTCCTTCAACAATGATAAGAGGTTTTGCTGTTATTTGTTTGTCATTGAGTATTTTTCCAGTACTGTGGTCATACCTTGGTTTTGAGATATTTTTTCCTATAAGGAGCGCCTCAACATGCTCTCTTGCAAGGCTAAGATTATTTGCTTGAGGATTGTATCCTGTGATTTCGAGTTTTCCTCTTTTTTCTCTTGAAATAAGATAATCGTCAAGATCTATGGTAAGGGCTTGTTCACTTCCAAAATAGCTTACTATGTTGTTTGCAAAAGTGGTTTTGCCAGCGCCTCCTGCTCCTGTGATTCCAATAAGGAGGTGTTCCTCTCCTTTATACTTAGAAAGTGCTTTTTCGAGTATTTGAAATGCTCTTTTGTTCTTCTCATCAGGTATTGGTTGGGTTGGTTTCATCTCATATGGAGATATTTTTGTTGTATATAAGCTTTAGCTGTGGAGATTCATGTCCGTCTTATTGTCCCGTTTCTGAGAAAAGTTTATATATCCTGATGGTCATAGGGGTGGTATGGAAAGGGGTGATAAGGCGTTTGCTGGCAGCGAGGAGTTCAAGAAGTCGTTAGAGCCTCGTCTCACGCCTCGTGTCAGGGCCGGGCCTGGCAGTGCTGGTAAGCGGCGGCCTGCGCAGAAGAAGCCGTTCTCGTTGCCGAGGTTCGACCGGCCGAAGGCGCACGCCGCGAAGAGGCCTGCGCCGCACCCGCATCATCACCATCGCAAGCAGCGTTTTGAGGTCTTTGCCGCCATCTATCTCTTCTTGCTCCTCGTCCTAGTCATGTTCCTCGCTGCGAGCACGGATACCGGGCCGTTCATCGTGTTCTTCGCGTTCCTGCCCACGTTGTTCACAGTCGTCATCGCGATGATCGTCTATGAGGCCGCGAGGGATAACAAGCACGTCCTCTGGGCCATCCCGTTGGTGTTGATCTTCGCGTTCCACTGGTACGGTCGGACGAACGGCGGCTTCGTGGGCGAGGTCGATATCGACGTGGTCACGGCGCTGAACGTCTTGACGAGCTTCTTGTACCTGATCGTCAATTATTTCTTGTTGCAGTCGCCCGTACAGGGAAGTATCAGGGTGGTGGAGAAGGAGGTCATCCCTGATGACTTGTCCAAGTTCATCGCGTCGATCGAGGACAAGGGCAAGGCACTGAATTTCGTGATCGGCAGGGTGTATAACGCGTATCATGGCGGCTCGAAGGAGTTACGGGAGAGGATTAACATGAAGCAGGAGTGGTATGACCAGTTCTCTCAGTTGCCTGATGACCCTGCGAAGGTGGATTTCGTCGCGTTGTCCGCGCTGATCACCACGATCGAGTCGCGGCTGCGCTTGCTGGAGAAGTCAGAATCAGAGATTTTTGGTGAGGCACAGCAGCGCTTCAAGAACCTTGTCCGTGACCCTGCGGGGAAGGACAGGATTGTCGAGGTGCTTGACAGGAATGATAAGGACCCGGTCAAGTCGTACGTGGAGGGCGCGTTGCAGTTCTGCGGTAAGGTGAAGGATTTCATTAAGAAGCGTCAGGGGTTGGGTGTGAAGAATGAGTATGTGTCCCGGCCTGGTGGTGCGAAGAAGAAGGGTGCGCCGCGCTCGTCGTGGTCCAAGGACGCGTTGCGTCGCTAGGCTCGTTTGAGGTAGCCTGGTTCTGGTTCGATGATGAGGTTGTCTTCTAATAGTTCTTCGATGAGCCGCAGTGTTTCTGTCTCTGAGAACCCTTCTGCTTGTGCTTCGACGATGATGGTCTCTTTCTGTGCTTTCTTGTTCCTGTCCGTCACTAGTCTGTTGATGAGGTCTAAGAGTTTGATTTTGTTGTCGACCGTGGTTTCTTGGATGATGCGGGAAGCCATCATCCGTTGTATTTTCAAGAGTTCGTTGAAATCGTTTTGGTCCATCAACAGCCCCCGCTATGGGGGGAAGAGCGCGTTTTCCTATATATAGTTTGGCTTATTAGTATACGATTATGGGTATTGTGGCGGGTTTGTGGGGATTATGGTAGTGGTTGTTCTTGTTGCTTCCGGCCTTTTTTTTGCAGCTGGTCCAGGAAGTAGATGAGGCAGTCCGGGCCGTCAAAGCTCGCTTTCTGCCGGAACGCTGCCGGGCCGAAGATGAGGGTGAGGTTGTCTTCTGGTACTTCTGCGTTGCAGATGGGGCAGTACTTCGCCTTGGTGGGGCTGATGTCGTCCAGCCGGTTGTTGATGAGCTTGTCGAGGTTGCCTGTTTTGAGGTCTTTCTGGAGCTTGAGGAGCTCTGTGTGTGGTAGCCGTTCGATGAGCCGTGCGAGCTTGTTCATGGTGTTTCCTCCAGGAGTTGTTTGAGATTGTCGAGGTGTGCTTGGTCGTCCCAGAACGGGGCTGCTTGCCTGATTTTCTTGACGTAGTAGTCTTCCTTGTTGCGGAGCCCTGTTTGCACTTCTTCGAGCGTGTGGCTCCAGAACACGATCTTTTTTTCCTTGCCTTCTGGGTGGCTGAGGGTGATGCTGCTGTAGTGTTTGCGGAATTTCTCGACGTCTGGCGTGATGACGAGGAAGTGCATGCTGTCGTTCGTGTTATCAATCAGGGCCATCATGTCCGTGCTGAAGATGAGGTCTTCTGAGGTGTAGTAGAATTTTTGGAGGAAGTAGAGTTCTTCTTCGTTGTTGCTGAAGAGGGTGTTGAAGATGAAGCTCATGTTCTTTGCTGGTTTGAAGCTGAGGAGTTGTGTCTTGTCTTGTTTGATGGCGGCGATGATGATGAGTTCTTTGTTGATGGTGTAGTGGGTCCTGGGCTTGCCGATCTTCGCGTGTTTCTTCTTTTCTTTCTTGAGGTAGCCTGCTGCTTCGAGGAGTTTGAGCTGGTTGGCGGCGTAGGGGGTGCTGATGTGGAGTTGTGCTGCGATGCTGGTGGCTGCGTCGTGCCCTTGGCTGATGGCGTGGAGGGTGTCCCATCGTTGCGGTGTCATGATGAATGCTGCTTCTTCGTTCATGGTCTGGTTCTTTGGTGCAGCTCTTATTTAAGTTTTTCGTTTATTAAATTAATTAAATAAGAATTATTATTTAATTATTTATTCATTTATTATTTTTTTGGTTTCGGGCAAAAAACAAAGGTCTGACACCCCTTAGTAACGAAAACTTTATAAAGGAGGTTCTTCCGTAACAACACCCAGCGCACAGCAACGGCTGCGAGTGCATGCGCGGCCAAACAGGAAAAAAGAGGTCGTGTGCGAGGCCAGGACGATGAGGCAGTGATACATGAAGGTTCTAATGCTCGGTTGGGAGC
>WJKR01000015.1 GCA_014729015.1 Candidatus Woesearchaeota archaeon
CCTGCTGAACGCTTGTCCGGTCACGCTGGTGCCTTTGACGTCGTAGTCGATCCCGTTGAATTCGAGGTTGCGGAGGTTTTGCAGGTCGTAGGGCTGGTTATCGGTGCCTGCTTGTCCGAGGAGGAATAACTGGTCGATCGTGATAGGGGAGATTTTGAGGTGTTCCGCGCTCTCCGCGAAGCTTTTTGCCTGTGTTCTGTAGGGTGGCGGTGTTTGGTGCTGGATGAGCGCCAAGAGCGTTTTTCGCTGGTCGGCAGGGGTGGTTTTCGCCATGGTTTCACTCCTCGCGGGAGAGGAATATGCCTGGCTATTTAAGCTTTGACTGATTTTTTTCGGAAAGAAAGCAGTTTTTAGATGAGGGTTATGCTGGTCTGCTTTTTTGAGATGCGCAGTTGCTGGCCTTTGATGACATAAAAGTCGACCTCGCTCCTGACGCCGAACCTGCCGTCTAGATAGAGTCCTGGCTCGATGGTGTAGCCGAGGTTTGCGTGGAGTTGGTGCTTGTTCTTGTCCACGACTGCCCGGTAGCGTCCGTGCGGCGACGTCGTACCGAGGCTGTGGCCGGTGCGATGCTTGCAGTAGTCCATGTAGTTATGTTTTCGTAAGACGTTTGTCGTGGCGATGTCGACGTCACTGCCGGTGGGCAATTGTTTTTTTCTCAGTTTTTGTTTGATGACGTTGATGCCCTTGTCGCGGGCTTTGATGACAATACCGAATATTTCTTTCACTTTCTTCGGTGGCGTGCCGTAGTAGCCCATCCAGGTGATGTCGGCGAACGGAGCTTTTTTCTCGTTCATGCGCGCCCAGAGATCGATTAACACCAGCGTTTGTCTTTGTAGTCGCGGACCTCGACTTTTCGGTTGGTAATGCGGCTCAGCGGCGTGCTCATTGAACGCGACGATGGGCGGATGCGACGTTTTCATGTTCCGTTGCTTGAATGCTTGGAGGATGAACTGCTGTATCTCGTACTCGGTCTTGCCCTTTGCCTGCTGGAAAGCTAATCGTTGTATGTGATAGAGATGTTCAGCTGCTTGTTCGTAGAGCTTGATTTGTCGCTTGGTCCACATAGTAATCCAGAATCCCCACCACAATAAAAATGTTCTCACTCGCGATACGTCGTCGCCATGTATTGCTGCGCCATGCGGTACGTGTTGAAGAAGCTCGCGTTGATGGCGATGCAGTGCTTCATGATCCTTATCCACTCGTCCTGCTTCCCGTAATACAATGGCACAATCGTGTACTTCAACTTGTTGTAGAGGTCGTTCGCTTCGTCATCCGGCGAGTAATCGTTGTCATACCCGGGATCCAGCGGGCTCGGTCCGAGCTTCCACCCCGTGACGCCTTCGATGTGCCCTTCCACCCACCACCCATCCACGGTGGATATCTGCGGCGTGCCATTCAGCGCCGCTTTCATGCCCGACGTACCGGAAGCCTCGAACGGCCGTTGCGGGTTGTTCAGCCAGACGTCGCACCCTGCCACCATCATTTGCGATAAGGAAATATCATAATGCTCCAAGAATACCATCCGTAGGTTTCCGCCTTCCGCATTGACCTGCTTGCATGTCTGCCAGATGTGCTTGATGATCTCCTTGCCCTGCACGTCCTGCTTGTGAGCCTTTCCCGCGAACACTACTTGTATGTCGCCGACTGCACGAGTGACTGACTTCAGCATTTCGATATCTTGCAGGATGAGGTCCGGCCGCTTGTACGCCGTGAACCGACGAGCGAACCCGATAGTGAACCGTCGATGATCGAATCCCGCCCCAGTCCGGTCGTTCACTTCCTCGACCAATCGCTTCTTCGCGCTTTCGTGCGCGCCCCATATCTCTTTGCCGGGAATGCTCAAAGCGTTGCGCAAGGTGTACGCATCGGCTTTCCACCCGGGGATGTGCCGGTCGAACACCGCCTTCATCTCCGGGCTGGCCCATGTGATGGGATGGATGCCGTTCGTGATGTAATCTATGCTGTCTTGGTAGTTCGGGAACATCTCCTTGGTGACCTCACCGTGCCGTTTCGCCACGCCGTTCACGTGCCCGCTCAGATATAATCCCAGGAGTGTCATATTCACCTTGTCACCCTCAGTGATGTGCTCTAAGATGTAGCCAGGCACATATTCGCCTAACAATTCGTGGAATAATCCCTTGTCGAACCGGTCGTGCCCTGCCGCCACCGGCGTGTGCGTGGTGAATACGCACTTCTTCCTGACATGCTTGACGTGTTCTTCCTCACTATGACCGTCATCCTGGCATTGCTTCATTAATTCAACGGTCAGCAACGCCGCGTGGCCCTCGTTCATGTGGTATTTCTTGAGATTATGATACCCTAAAGAGGCAAGCATTTTCGTGCCGCCGACTCCGAGGATGATCTCCTGGCTTAACCGATACTTTCTATCGCCGCCGTACAAGTAACTGGTCAGGCGCCGGTCCTCTTCAGCATTGCCTTCGACGTTGGCATCCAGGTAGTACAGCGGCATCTTGTTCCCGTTCAGACCATGGATCATAAGTTTCCATGCTCGTAACGTCACCTCCCTGCCCGCTATGATGACAGTCACGACGTTCGGCAAGGGTGTCAGCCGGTCGTTCGGGTTCCATTCGACCGGCGCTTCTTGCTGCCAGCCGTCATCGCTGATGGTCTGATGGAAGTAGCCCTTTTCGTTCAGCAGGGTGACACCCACGGCTGGTAGTTCCGTGTCGGCGAAGCTTTTGAGCGTGTCGCCCGCGAGGATGCCGAGACCGCCAGAATAGGTGGGAATGGTGTGGCTGATGCCGACTTCCATGCTGAAGTACGCGATGCGCGCATTATCATGCCTATACTCCTTACCGCTGTTCATGGCAGTCTCACCCCTCCACGGGTTTATAAACGGCCGCTGGTATTTAATACTTTTCCTTTGGTGGCGAGGAAAACCTTTATATCGGATGAGGCTCGGGATGGGTGCATGGCACTCATTCTCTCACCGCCTGGTTGGGTGTATCCATCGTGGTGGAAAGGGTATCGCAAGTTACGGGACCATCCATTGTACCACGTCTCTTCCAAGGATGACCTCGTCCTCGATGACTCATTGTTCGAGGAGCGGCACGGTGAGCTGCTGCCCGGGCTGCCGTGCTACAGGTCACGGCCTGCGAAGAAGTCGTTGCGGGGAGGATCGTCGGTATATCGCCTCCTCGTTCCCAAGGCGGTCGCGTTGCGCGTGGCAGCGGTGCTGATAGATGATGATGACACGTGTTACACCACGTACGATTATGAGGTGCAGCCGCATCATGCCCGATGGGGGTGGCACGCCCTCGCTCCCTTGCAGGGCTTGGAGGAGAAGATACAGGAGTATGAGGCTAAGCATGATCGGTCCTTGAGCGTCATCTTGTATTCCGGCCGTCTCGCTATCGTGCGCGACCCCGCGGTCGTACAGCAATCCGAGAAGATAACCTAAGCATAAACTTTAAATAGTGCTGTCTGCTTGCCTCTCTTGACGTTTCGGGGTGGTTATGCTGAAGTGTATTGTTCCTCTGGCTCGTGGTGGTGGTTACAACAAGGGCAAGAACAGGACGCCGTACTTGTTGTCCATCGCTGGCAAGCCGCTGCTCGGCCACTTGGTGGACCAGCTGCTACCGTTGAAGCCTGAGGAGGTCATCTTCATCCTCGATCGTGATGATAAGGGCTTGATGCAGTACGTGCAGGACAACTACTCGTTCAAGGTGCGCTTCATCCTGCAGAAGAGGAGCAAGGGCAGTGCGCACGCCATTTATGGCGCGAAGGATCTGGTGGACGGTGAACTCGTGATATTGTTCGGCGACACGTTCTTCGAGGCCGACCTGTCCCGGCTGCCGTCGAGCGATGCTGCCAGCATCATCTGGACGTACAAGGTGGAGCGCCCTGCTGACCTCGGCGTTGTCTTCTTGGACGGTGACCGCGCGACGAAGCTGATCGAGAAGCCTGACTCCTTGGTGTCGAACCAGGCGATGATCGGGTTGTATTACTTCAAGCATTCCTCGACCTTGTTCAACAGCATCGAGTACTTGTTGGAGCATGATATCAAGACGAAGGGGTCGTTCCACTTGACTGATGCCGTCCAGTTGATGGTGAACAAGAAGAAGCGCGTCAAGGTGCGTGTCGCCAAGGACTGGATCGATGCCGACCATGGTGACGGCTTGTTCGCGTTGAACGCGAAGTTGTTGTCCGAGCAGGCGAAGGTGTTGGGCAAGACGGATAATTGTGTCTTGATTAAGCCGGTCCACGTCGCGAAGGGCGCTGTCGTTCGTGATAGCGTGCTCGGCCCTCATGTGTCTGTGGGTGAGAGCAGCGAGGTGGTGGGGAGCGTGTTGCGGGACGCCGTGGTGTGCGTTGATGCGCGGGTAAGCGACGCCGGACTTTCTCATTCGGTCGTGGCGACCGGCGCGTTCGTGAAGGGCTCCTTACGCAGGGTCAACTTGGACGAGCGGACGGGCGTCCGCTTGGATTAGTGAAGGCAGTATGGATATCGTGCATCGGACGAGGACGCAGGAGCAGTCCGGCCAAGGGAAGGGGTTGTTCTTGTTGTCGAACAAGAGGGGTGGGTATTGCCTGCTGGGCGATAATCAGTTCTCGCATTTCTCCGGGGTATGCTTCTTGCTGCCAGACGAGTGGACAATGTTCAAGGCGATCGATGATATCCGCTTGGATGCCGCGCCGACGAGGCTGGTGAACAACTTCTATGCAGTGGTGCGCGAGTCGGGAGAGGCGCAGGAGGAGTTCTTCATGTTCGACAAGACGTTGTATTATGAGGTGCGCGGCTATCACGGTGGTATCACGGTCGATCTGGACATGCGTCGCGTGTATGACGATGCTGATCAGGGGCGTGTGTACAAGATTTATTGGGAGGATGGCTGCGTCGTGGTGGAGTACGCGCGGCAGGGGTATGAGGAGGTGTTTTATCTCGTTGTCAGGGGCGAGGATAGCTTTACCTTGTTGAATTCGTGGGAGCCGCGGCGCTACGCGTATGATAAGCGTCGGGGCTCGCGTGCTGAGCGCTGGGTGTACCGTGCGTTACAGTTCGATTGCAGCGGTGAGCAGCGGTTGTCCTTCACGTTCGGGAGGAGGAAGGAGCGGGCGATGCGCGCGGCTGCGGCTGCGTGGCATGACTGGGAGTTGGCGAAGTCGCGTCTTGGCCGGTACGCGCAGAGTTTGCCGACGGATGATGCTGTTGCGTATAGTGCTGCGATGTTCTCGTTGGAGTCATTGGTCGTGTCGTTGAACCAGGAGGTGGATCGTACGGGTGTGTATGCGGGGTTGCCGTGGTTCTTCCATTTCTGGTCTCGTGACGAGCTCGTCTCGTTGCAGGGCTTGGTGTTGGCTGAGAAGTATTCATTGGTCAAGGATATCTTGATGCGCTATGCTGGCTCATTGCAGGATGATGGTCGCCTTCCTAATAGGTTGCCTCCTGCTGGCTTGGGGAGCGCTGACGCCGTCGGCTGGTTGTGGAAGCGTTTCCATGACTTGTTCGTGCACTTGGAGTCTGAGAATTTGTTGTGGGAGTATTTTTCTTATGAGGAGTTGTCATGGGTGCTCGAGCGGTTGGAGCGCTCGTTGCGCTCGTTGCGCGAGCATCACTTCCAGGACGGCTTGGTCGTGAACGGGCCGCAGGAGACGTGGATGGACACTCATGGCGGGGTTGGTGATGTTCGTGCCGGTGCGCGCGTCGAGGTCCAGGCGTTGACGTTGGCTTCCTTGCGTGCGTTGTTTTTCTTGTGTCGCGTGTTGAAGCGGGGTAATGGCAAGGAGTACCGCGCTTTTGAGAAGTCGTTGGTGCGGAGGACTCGTGAGTCGTTCTTCGAGGATGGTTATCTGTGCGATGGTGCTGGTGATGCGACGCAGCGGCCGAACGTGTTCTTGGCGTATTACGCGTATCCCGGGCTGTTGTCCAAGCAGGAATGGGTTTCTGTGTTCGACAAGGCGTTGGAGCGGCTCTGGTTGGAGTGGGGTGGCTTGGCTTCTCTCGCGAAGGATCATCCTTGGTTCGCTGATGAGTATGCTGCGCAGGAGGATAGGAGTTATCATCGCGGCGATAGCTGGTATTGGGTGAATAATATTGCTGCGTTGGCGATGCATCGGTTGGGTCCTGTTCATTTCCGGTATCATATTGATGCTGTTAGGGATGCATCTATTCATGATTTATTATGGGGTGGTGTTCTTGGTCATTGTGCTGAGGTGTCTTCTGCGCGACGACAAGGTTCGCAGGGGTGCTTGTCGCAGGCGTGGAGCGCGGCGACGTTGCTGGAATTGTTGCATGAGTTGCGTCAGAGCGGGTAGCGGTCGTTGCTGCCGTGCATGGTGGTGGTTTTTTTTTGAGGTTGATTTAAATGTTTGTAAAGTCATTGGTTCTTTGCGAGCTCTGCCTTCAGGTAGGTGAGGTTGTTCTCGAATTCTTGTCTTCCTTTTGTTCCTAGTGCGTACTTGTCTGGTTGTTTCTTGTCGAGTATGAGTTCTTTGGTGAAGAGCGCTATCCTCTTTTTGAGGTAGTCTTTTTTGAATGTTTGTGGGATGATGGCAATCACTTCTTGTTCTGCTTCGATGACGCAGTTTTCTTTTTCGATTCCTTTTTCCATGAATTCGATGTATTCTTCGAGCACGAAGTAAGGTTGGAGTTGTTCAGGCACGCTGTTGGAGATGCCTATTACATATGCTTCGTTGTTTGAGATTCTGATGACAAAGTCTGGTAGGTCTTCGTTGAGGGTTTGTGGAACGACGTAGTAGTTGATGGACCTTCCTGCGATGTCTATTGTTTTGTAGGGATATGATTGTTTCTGGAAGCTTTTTTTTGTTTGCTCAATCTGTTTGATGGTGTGTTCTAGCATGGTTTTCTTGTAAAACGAAATGATTTATATATTTAATCACTATTAAGTAATAACAAATAGAAATATTTATAAATAACCTGTACTCCAATCACTCCTATGGCAAAGAAAATCTCCACAGTCGTCATCGATCTAGGCAACAATATCAAGCTCTCAGCACCATTCAAGAGGCACTGGAGCGTCGCAGAATGGCGCAGGATGACCGCCTACGTCGAGGAACGCATCGGCCACATCAGGCCGACAGACGATATCGAGCAATACAGATGACTCTACACAGAAGAATTCGCTGGTTTCAGCGGTTCTCTCGACGACAAGGAGAAAATATTTAAACACCAAAAAACTCGTGGGCAACCATGGAAGACCCCTTAGAATTCGAAGAGGACAGGGAAAACCTGGAACAGATACGAGGCGGCGACAAGAAGCCGAAGATGTCGCTCCTCAACCAGAAGAAAGTCTCCAGATGGGAAATGGACGAGCTCTTCAGCGATGACGACTATCAAGAAGAGTTCTGAGCACGCATTCTCTAACCAGTACACATAAATACGTCGCCCTGTTCGTACGCTGCATGCCACGTGAGGAGATAAGCAGAGGAGCAGAAGCGGTCATCTACCGGGAAGACCACCACGTCACCAAAGCACGACCAAGAAAGACCTATCGCCACCCCCAACTCGACGCCATGCTGAGGAAGCAACGCACCCGCAAAGAAGCGAAAGTGCTCCAACAACTCAAGAAGCTCAGAATACCCGGCCCGACACTGCTCGACACGGACGACAAACAAGCCATCATCATGATGAGCGACGTCACCGGAGAAAGGCTCAGGGACGTCCTCGACGACGACACCGGGCTGTGCGAGCACATCGGCCGCCACGTCGCCACCCTCCACGACCACGACCTCATACACGGAGACCTGACCACGAGCAACATGATACGCCGACCCGACGGCAGCGTCGCGCTCATCGACTTTGGCCTCACCTTCCACTCCACGAGAATCGAGGACAAGGCGGTCGACCTGCACCTGTTCAGACAAGCGCTCAAGAGCAAGCACCACGCCGTGGCGGACGAGGCATGGAAGCGGTTCCTCAAAAGCTACCACTCCAAACAAAAGAAGACCGTCCTGCAACGGCTGCGCGTCGTTGAGAAACGAGGGAGGAACAAAGCATGAGGAAGCGTTGGCCCTTCATCATCCTGCTCATAGTCTTCCTGAGCGTCATCCTACTCACCCCCCGCCTCGCAGCACCGAGGAGAGGGCACCTCACCTTGCTGACGGTCGTGACCGGAAACGGGACCGCTAGAGGAGGCACGGCAGACGTCTACCTGGACATCAAACCAGGGACGGGCAACGTCTACATCACCACCTTCCCCTTCACGAAACTCGACACCCAAATCAGCACGCGCTTCGCGAACGAGATCGCATGCGCGTTCCTCGACGCGCCGTGCGACCAATACGACTTCTTCTATACTATCAAAGCGGACAGCACAATCATCGGCGGCCCGAGCGCAGGGGCAGCGCTCACCGCGCTGACCGTCGCCCTGCTCGACGACCACCCCATAGACCAGGGAGTGGCCGTCACCGGCACCATCAACACCGGCGGCATCGTCGGCCCGGTCGGCGGCATCGCGGACAAGGCGTGGGCCGCACAGGATGAGGGCTTGCACACGGTCATCGTGCCGCGCTGGGAAAAGGCCGACAACGCGTCGGTGAACCAGACCAACGCGACGTTGCCCGAGGACATCGCGGTCATCAACGTTACCACGGTCGCCGAGATTCTCACTGTGCTGACCGGTCACAATTACGCAAGGGATATCACCAAAGTTCCCGTGCCTCACGAGTACACGCAGCTGATGCGGGCCGTCGCTGACCAGTTGTGCAATCGCAGCCAGCAGATACTGGCCGCCCTGTCCGGCGTGGAGCAGAACGATTCCTTGCTCAACCAGAGCATGAATTACTTGGCGGACGCCGACCGGGCGGGCGCCGCGGAGCAGTATTATAGCCAGGCGAGCTATTGCTTCTCCGCGAACTTGCGATTGCGAGAGTTGCAGGTGCAGAACTTTTCCCAAGAACGCTTGGTCTCGTTGCGGCGCCAGCTCGCGATCACTATCCAGGAGCGGATAGACGCTTTGTCACGGCGGGAGCTGAAGACGTTCAATGACTTGCAGACGAAGGCCATCGTTGACGAGCGTTTGCGGGGCGCTGCCGATTACGTGCACGAAGAGAATGTGACTGCGCATGACGTCGCGTACGCCGTCGAGCGGTACCGCAGCGCAATTATCTGGAGCAATTTCTTCGCTTTGCCTGGCGAACGGCTGATCCTGGATGACGATCACCTGAAGGCGGCGTGCGAGCAGAAGCTGGCCGAGGTCGAGGAGCGGAAGAGCTATGTGTCCTTGCTGTTCGGTCCCTTGGTTTCCTTGGACGGGACGGAACTCGAAGGCGCCTATCAGATGCATAGGGAGGGTGACTACGCGTTGTGCTTGTTCAAGGCGTCGAAGGCGAAGGCGCAGGTCGACGTCATTATTTCGAGCATGGCTGTTGATAAGGAGCAATACCAGTCGTTGATCGCTGAGAAGCTCCGTATTGCCGAGCAGCTCATCAATCAGGAGTGGGATAGTGGTTGCTTCCCGCTCATGGGATACAGCTATTATGAGTATGCGGGCTCTTTGCAGGAGGATGACCCGTACATCGCGTCGTTGTTCGCGTCGTACGCGTTGGAGTTGAGCGATTTGCGCATGTATTTCTCTCCTGACGATTCGTTCCTAGGTGAGGTCTTCTTATTGGTCCGCCAACCGTTCTCTTTGGGCTTCCTCGCCGGCGTGCTGGCGGTCCTGCTCGTCTTGGCGTCCCATCCTCAGAAGAAGCGCGCCCGTCGCAGTCCTTGATCGATTTCTTTGCGGTGCCATCCTGCTTTGAGGAGCCGTTCCCGTACTTCCTTGTCGTCGTGTTTCGCGAGCAGGCATTGCTTGATGTAATTGTCGAGCTGTTTCTTGTTTGGGATATTGTGGTGCTGGATGACTGCTTTGTTGCCGCTGTGGTGATAACCGACGAAAAGGATGACGATGATGATAATGATGAGGATGCCGAGCTGCGCCTTCACACTGGGCAGATTGTCCTCGCTGGGCATGGTGTCCGGCGTCCCCGCGACGACGTAGGTGCCGTTGCTCGCATTGGCGACGCGGTACGTGTTCTCTTTGTTGAACGTCTGGCTGAGCGTGGTGGGTTGCGGCTCCCATCCTCGGCCTGTCTGGTGGTACAGGGTGACTGCTGTTGGTGCGATGTGGTGTTGTTCGCGCCAGGCGTTGTTGACGTCGATGACGAGCGTGAATGCTGCCACCTCTGCTTCTATGGCGAACGCCTGGTACGTCACGTCGGTGAACCCTTTTTTTGGGGGGTGTTGTTCGTTGATCGTGGCGAGGGCGAGTTTACCTCCTTCTTCCCTGGCGGTGACGCTGAGCGGGGTGATGTAGGAGGTCACGGCCAGGGTGTTGAGCAGGACGAAGATGATGATGAGGACGAAGATGATTAGCCAGATGGACCCTTTGTTCTTCATAGGCGTGTTCGCTGTGTCGCGCTTTATTTATAGTTTTTGGGAATTAAACCCAGGAAGACTCCAAGAACGAGCTGTTGATGGGGTCTCCCTGGGAAAAAGAGGTGAGTGTGCGTCCACACCATAGTTATGTATTCACTAGCGAATGGTGTGTGCATATAAATAATTTTCTATTCTGTATTCATTATGTAATAGTTATTGTTTCTTCCGCAACTGTGCTGCCCTGACGATGATCGATCAGCGCTGGCTGCTTTGTCCGGACAGGCCTCACCAGGCGCTTCAGAGAAATCCTTGTTGTGCCGGACCATCATCGACCGTGGCGGTCACCGCTGCCGGGCACGGAACCATGTAACTTAGAAGTTGATCTGTCTGTTCCTGTGCTCTTGCGCACGATCACTACTACATCTCCACAAGTGGTAAGCGTTTATGAGAAGAAGAATAAAAAAAGAAAAAAAGCGGCTACTTATCTTTTCCTTCTCCTGGCAACCTTCTTTTTCTTAGCAGCTTTTCTTTTTGCTGGTCGTTTCTTTTTGGCGGCTTTTCTTTTCGCCGGCCGCTTCCTCGCGGCCTTCCGCTTCACCGGTCTTTTCCTTGCCGCTTTCTTTTTCGTTGCCATGGAGACACCTCGCAAACATTCGTTAAAAGCTTCTCACCTTCTCACTGGGGACATGTATTTATAAATTTTTTGCTTTTAAACACTTTTTTTCGAGAAAATACCTGTCACGCCTCCTCAACGAATTCCCTCGCTCTATCGCCGCGGTGAACGCTGTAAAGAATGGACGCCTGCGAACACGTAGCGAACTCCCCTCCAGAAAAGCCCACTTCATCAAGACAGGATGAGCACAAAAAACTTTTTTCGAAAACTTTTCAGCAAAACCACCCAAGCGCATATGAAACCGAAAACCGAACACCAACTATGAGAATAGCATACGACGCGTACAGACTAATACTGAGCATCGTCCTGATCATTAGCCTGCTCGGCTGCGCGCACCAACCAATGTCATCAGGAACGCTAGAGACGCACTTCTGCCACCTCACCGATTGCAACGAGGTACTCGTCAACCTGACCGCTGATGCCGCCAGCGCCTCGTGCGCGTTCTACGACATCGACCACCCGCAGCTCATACGCAACCTCGAACGAGCGACGCTCATCGTTGACGAGACGACCAACGCGCCGCACGCCCGGCAACGAGAAGGTCCGGGACTCATGCACCACAAGTTCTGCGTCATCAACCATACCGTGCTCGTCACCGGCAGCTTCAACCCCGTCGTCAAGCAGCCGCCCGACTACAACAACCTCATCGTCATCCACGCCGAGCCACTCGCAGCACGCTACGAGAAATACTTCTCGGCAAGACAAGAAGGCCGCCGCCGATTCATCCACAACGGCAAGACCGTCGAAGCGTACCTTTGCCCGCACGACCCGTGCAGAGAACGCATCCTCACACTGCTGCGACAAGCGAACCATTCCATCGAGTTCGCATTGTTCACCTTCACCGACGAAGACATCGCAGCGGTGATGCAAGAACGCCACCACGCAGGCGTCAACGTCACCGGCGTGATCGAATCATGGCAAGCGAAGCAGTACAACCAATACGGAACGTTGTGGGCGACAGGCGTACCGGTCTTCCTGGAATCATCACCGCGGCTACAACACAACAAGGTCATCGTCATCGACCGAGCCATCGTCATCACCGGCAGCTACAACCCCACTCGCGCGGCAGCCACGATTAACGACGAAAACATCCTTATCCTCCACGACGAGGCCATAGCACGAGTATACGCAGACCTCGTCACGAGTATTATAAAGGACACCCAAAGCTTTAAATAAGGCGTGGCGCTTTCCCCCAACCAGCGCTACAGGTGACGAAAACATGACCATTATTGGGTTCAATTTTTCTAAATTGCTCGCAGAACAACGAAGGGCGGCCAAAGGTACCCTGAAGATTGGTACCAACGTCAAGCTCGACGACGTGCACCAGACGGACCTGTCATTCGACGACGAACGAGGCGCCATCAAGGTAGCCTTCACCTACATCGTGACCTACGACCCTGACATCGGCGGCGTAGAACTGAAAGGAGACATCCTCTTCATGCAAGAAAAAAAGGTTATCGGCGCGTTGGTCAAGGACTGGGGCGCGAAGAAATCCCTGCCGAAAAAACTGTCAAGCGCGCTCGTCAACGCAATCATGCAGAAATGCACGCTGCAAGCCATCATCATGACCCGCGACATCGGCCTGCCGCCGCCTATGCCTATGCCCAAGCTCAAATCCTCGTCCAAGGTGAAAGTCAAGGAAGACGAGCACAAGCCATCCCCGCCGGTGAAGAAGAAAAAGAAGTGATTTCAAGCGTGTTCTCGCAAGAACCGAAGACGCGCCTTGAGGAGCGCCACTGCCTGCTCCTTGCTGGCACGGGACAAGTCCTCGGCAAGCACGGCATCACCGACGACCTCGTGTAACCACGCAGAGAAATCATTCTTGTCCTGCATGACGTGATGATAGAACCCCTTATCATCCAGCGAAGCGACGACCAAGAAGAGCTCTTCAAGGCTCCCCGCCGTCTTCCCATCAGGGAACACGAACTGCACGTCACCATCGACACGCCGCAAATAATGCCGGGCACGCTCCTTATCCATTGTTCACCCCTCTACCCGAGGACAAGGACACTCCTCCTATTTAAACCCTTGGTTTGTGTCGACGAAAAGATTTTTAAAGCTCATCCGCTTCTCACGCAGCCAAGAAGAAGGCAGGTATGCATGGTGGACGAACTCAAGCTCAAGGTCGCAGAAGCAATCCAGGAAGACGTCAACAAAGGCATCGTCCGCATCGACAGCTCGTACATGCGCAAGCTCGACATCAGGCCCGGGAACATCGTACAGATCACCGGCGAACGGGCCACGGTAGGCATCGCCGACCGAGCGCTCCCCGGCGACATCGGATTGAACGTCATTCGCATGGACGGCATCATCCGCCGCAACGCCAAGACGAGCATCGGCGAATCAGTCGCAATCACGAGAGTAGACGTCAAGCCAGCCAAGAACATCGTCATCGCACCCGCCCGCGAAGGCATCATGATCCGCACCAACAACCCGACGATCTTCAAGCGAGGCCTCCTCGGGCGAGCCGTCATGAAAGGAGACCTCGTCGCACTGGGCGGTACCCGTCGGCGGCAGTCCACACTCTCCGACTCGCCGTTCGCGGACGTGTTCTCCTCGTTCAACTTCGACGATGCCATGAACTTCCCCGGCTTCGGCCTCAGCGACCTCAAGTTCTCTATCGTCGACGTCGAACCAAAGAAAGCCGCGGTGCTAATCACCGAAGACACCCGGGTGGAGTACAGCCCGACGCCGGTCGAGATGAAAGAGGACCAACCGTTGTTCGAGGTTTCATATGAGGATATCGGTGGCCTGGAAGACGAGTTGAGCAAGGTGCGCGAGATGGTCGAGCTGCCGCTCAAGAACCCCGAGCTTTTCGACACGCTCGGTATCGAGCCGCCGAAGGGCGTGCTGCTGCACGGTCCTCCAGGGACGGGCAAGACCTTGCTGGCCAAGGCCGTCGCGAACGAGACGAACAGCAACTTCATCCTCATCAACGGTCCCGAAATCATGTCAAAGTATTACGGCCAGTCCGAAGAGAACCTGCGGAAGAAGTTCGAAGAGGCGGAGAAGAACGCGCCTTCCATCATCTTCATCGACGAGATTGATGCCATTGCTTCCAAGCGTGAAGAATCAAAAGGAGAAGTGGAGCGACGAGTCGTCGCGCAGCTGCTTGCCATCATGGACGGCCTGAAGTCCCGTGGCAAGGTCATCGTCATCGCCGCCACGAACATCCCCAACTCGTTGGACCCCGCGCTACGGCGGCCGGGCCGCTTCGACCGCGAGTTGGAAATTAACGTGCCGCAGAAGGGCGGCCGGCTGAACATCCTGAAGATCCATACCAGGAACATGCCGCTGGGCGACGACGTCAACCTAGAGGAGATAGCGAACATCACGCACGGCTTCGTCGGTGCCGACCTCGCGTCGTTGGCGAAGGAAGCTGCCATGACGGTGCTGCGGCGCATCCTGCCCAAGCTCGACCTGAAGGATGACGAGCCGATACCCCGTGACGTGTTGGACAAGATTAGGATTAAGAGGAAGGACTTCAAGGAGGCGTTGAAGACCGTCCGCCCGTCCGCGCTCCGGGAGGTGTTGTTGGAGGTGCCGAACACGACATGGGATGATGTCGGCGGATTGGAGGACGTGAAACAGGAGTTGAAGGAAGCGTTGGAATGGCCGCTCAAGCACGGACCGTCGTTCAGGAAGCTTGGTATCAAGCCGCCGAAGGGCGTGCTGCTGTACGGTCCTCCGGGGACGGGCAAGACCTTGCTGGCCAAGGCGGTCGCCAAGGAGTCCGAGGCGAATTTCATCTTGGTCAAGGGCCCCGAACTCTTGTCCAAATGGGTCGGCGAGTCTGAGAAGGCGGTTCGCGAGGTGTTCAAGAAGGCGCGTCAAGCATCGCCGACGATCATCTTCTTTGACGAGATCGATTCCTTGGCGCCGCGCAGGAGTGGTGGTGCAGGCGGGGACTCGCACAGTTCCGAGCGTGTCGTGAACCAGTTGTTGACCGAGATGGACGGCTTGCAGGAGCTCAACGACATCGTCATCGTCGCGGCGACGAACAGGCCTGACATCCTCGACACGGCGTTGCTGCGGCCGGGCCGCTTCGATCGCATCCTCTTGGTGCCGTCGCCTGGTGACAAGGCGAGGGAGCAGATATTCCGGGTCCATACGAAGGATATGCCCTTGGCCAAGAACGTCGACTTCGCGTCGCTGGTCAAGAAGACCGATGGGTACGCGGGCGCTGATATCGAGAGCATCTGCCGAGAGGCCGCTATCCTGGCGTTGCGCGAGGACATGAAAGCCAATGCGGTCAAGATGAAGCACTTCGAGGCGGCGTTAGACAAGGTGCGGCCATCAGTCAACAAGGAGGTCGAGCAGGCGTACGAGGACCTGCAGAAGACGTTCCGCAGGGCGCGTGCAGAAGAGATGAAGGAGAATCGGCCGTCGTATTATGGGTGAGCGGCCTTCATTGTTGTCAATCATTTACTTCTCAGGGCAATAATGCTTATAAGCGTGTTGCCTCCGAGGACAGGAGGGAGGTACGGTGGCGGTCTTGCAGAATTCCGAGGAGGCGCTTCGCAAGCTTGATGACTTGGGCTTCATCACGTATGAGGAGCCGCTATGGCTGAATCTTTCTCATCATGACGCTCGGGAATTGCAATTGCTCCCTGCTTTCCTGGAACGTATCAGGTCTGTGGACGAGATTGTCGACGTCGATGACCCGGCGTATGACGGCTTATTGTTCCCTGAATATGTGTACGTCCCTAAGCCCAAGCAGAGGATCCCAGTCACCGAGGTGAACATCCCCATTCATCATTCGCTCGATCGTTCGCTCGACGTCTCTTTCGTTGCCACCGCTCGTCCCGTGGTCGAGGATGAGGTGTCGTTGTCGTTCGGTGCTAAGCCTACCTTGGAACGCCTCGTCGTCAGCATGATGCAGATGGGGAAGAACGAGATGTTCGCGCCGCACCTCAGCGGCGTGTGCGGGTCGTATGACGGCGACATGATATTGTTCTATCCGTTGCGGTTCCGCACCGCCCGGCAAGAGGAGTTCCTCAAGCTCATCGCGCACGGGTTGGAGGACAGGAATTATGACCAGTTGATCATCCGCGATCCGAAGGTTACGTTGGCGAACAGGGTGAAGTATCCGCTTTGCGACCTCGTCGCTCACGGCTTCTTGGCGAGCAATAAGGATTTCCGCAGGAGCGCTTGTTGCTATGAGCATTTTGAGACGCGCGTCAGGAACGCGAAGTTCGACGCGGTGAAGCAGCGGCGTTTGCGGGGGGCGATGCGACAGGTGCACTTCTCCGAGCTTGCCGGCCATTACCGCTTGTTGCGGGAGGACTTGGCCGACGACCATGTCGCTACTTATTATCCGTTGACCATGCATAATTTCGGCGAGGACTTTGATTGGGACGAGGCATGCTATCGTACGCAGACGTTGCCCGTCGCCCTGGCGACCTTGAACGGCTCGGACGGGAACAAGGGCATCTTCAATTACGGCTTGTTCGTGAGGTTCAACCGTTCAGGGAAGCGGAATGGGGAGTTGCAGTTCGCGTATTGGGGGAGCAAGCGGTTCGTCGAGCGGACGTCGCAGGCAATCGCTGACCGGTTGCGGCTGCTGGTGACGCCGGTATACAAGCCTCTCGGGCGCAAGGC
>WJKR01000016.1 GCA_014729015.1 Candidatus Woesearchaeota archaeon
AGTCATACTTGGAACGCACCCACCACGGCACGATCATTGCCAAGACCGCGATGATCAACAAGATGAAGGACTGGTTCTTGAACATGTTCATGCTCTCCAACTTGCCCTTGGACACGATCTCGCGACCCTTACCCGCAGGCACCGTCCGGATCAACGGCTGGTTCTCATCATTAGGATTGGGGAAAGAAAGCACGTCCACTAATTTTTCCTTGGGCAACAGCTCCGCCAACGCCAAGCCCAACATACTCTTACCAGTACCGGGCTCGCCGATTAACAACACGTGCCGACGCTGCTTCGACGCCTTCCTGATAATATCAACCGCCGCTTCCTGACCGATGACCTGGTCCACGATCTTCCTCGACGTCTTGATAGCAGCAGTGCTCTTGAACCGCAACTCACGCTCAGCCATAGCCATACCTGAAAGAAGACTCATTTAAATAAGTAGTGGAAATCATCCGAGAACCATACCCTAACCAAGAAAAAGGCAACATCACGCACACGAGCACATGCGCATCCCGGACAAGACGCTCCTTGCCATCAGCCTCAGCATCAGCTGCGCAGGCATCATCGGACTCCTGCTCATCAGCACGACGACGACCATCAACGACACCGCCGCAATACTCACCGAACCGCCCGGTACCACGACGACCATCCACGCCACTATCACAGACCTCACCAGAAGCGGCAACATCACCCTGCTCACCCTCGCAGGCAGCTGCACCGTCGACGCCGTCGCCTATCAACCACTCAACACCACGACAGGAACGAGCATCATTGCGACCGGGACTATTGACACGTACAAAGGAAAGCGGCAGCTCGTCCTCGAAGAAGCAAAAGTCTATAACCCTTGAAAAAACAATGGTCACCCTCCACGGCCAGAGGAATACGTGTGGACGGAACAAGCAACTACAAAGCCAAGACACCTCTCTAGCCGTGTTCAGCAGGAAAGAGATGCCCGGCTTCATGGCGCTCAGGAAAGGTCGCGCGTCGAGCACTGCCTCAAGCCAGAAGCGGAACGCGTCGCCGCAGGCACGCCTCCGTTGAAGCCGACGAGCCCAGAGGAGGAGCCGCGCTAGTCATACTTGGTGGAACCTACTTGTGTCGAGCAAGTAGCACAAGTAATGCGATATCTCGTCGTCATCATCGCGGACGATAGAAGTAAACACGCTCACCCATATGCGCTCGCCGTCCGCTTTCACGATCTTGAAAGGAGAATGCTCGAAATTCGACAATCCCATGCGCTCGTACCTCCTCGCCTCCTGCGAGATGGTCTCAAAATCGTCACGTGCGATGAGTTTGCTGAACTGGACCTTGCCAGAAAGAAAGTCCTTTGCAGGATACCCGAACACCTGCTTGACATTGGGAGAAACATAGGTGACCGGCCATCTCGGCTTGTTCAACCATCGGAACACGACGACAGGCCCCTGCATGAACAGGCGCCGCTCCTCCACCAATTCCTGATACACGGCATCAATATCCTCATCAATATCGTGATGCACCTCCTCGAAGGACCGCAGCATCTCCTTGCTCATAGGCTATCAACGAGAAGAAATACGTCTCCTTATAATAATTTTAGCATTCGCCGCGAACACGGGAGCATAAGATTTTCAGAAATAAGGCCTGAACGCATATAAAAATACGTACTTCAACAACGCCATGCTTTTCGGAGTCATCATCACCGTCATCCTCGGCATGATCGCCGGTGTCATCACAGGCCTCATACCTGGCATCCATGTGAACCTGGTCTCAGCGACATTAGTCTCACTCTCGCCGATAATAATCCCATTTGCAGGGATATTACCTGCTTGCTGCTTCATCATTGCCATGGCTACCACCCACTCATTCTTAGATGCTCTTCCCAGTGTATTCTTAGGCGCCCCAGAAGCAGCAACCGCCTTAGGAGTCTTGCCAGGCCACAGATACCTACTCAAAGGACAAGGGCTCATGGCCGTGAAGCTCACCATCATCGGCAGCCTCGGCTCGCTCGTGCTCGCAGGCACGCTCTTCCCCCTGCTCCTACCAGTCGTCGCCTGGGGCTATCCACACCTGCAGCACGTCATCGGCTGGCTATTATTGGCCGTGGCCGTGTTCATGATACTGCGAGACAGGAAGCCTGGATGGGCCGCGTTCATCTTCCTCATCTCAGGACTCCTCGGCTTCATCGTCCTGAACGAGCTCTCCCTGAAAAACCCGTTATTCCCACTCCTGTCAGGACTCTTCGGCACCGCCACACTGCTCATCAGCCTGAACGAGACCTCCTCATTGCCGGAACAGCAGCGCAAAGACTACACCGAGCTCGACAGCAAGAAGACGTTGCAAGCATTCGGCTCAGGAACGCTCTCAGGATTCGTAACAGCAGTGCTGCCAGGCATCGGCGCGGCCACCGCAGCGGTACTCAGCATGCAGATCACCAGGAAGATCGGCGACCACGGCTTCATGGTATTGATGGGCGGCATCAGCACCTCGAACTTCGTCCTCTCATTAGTGACCTTGCAAGCGTTAGGGAAGGCCCGCAACGGCGCGTTGGTGGCGGTGAAGATGCTCATGGAGCACGTCCAACTCGTGCACGTCCTCATGTTCTTGTTCGTCGCGTTACTAGCAGGCGGCGTCGCGGGCGTGCTCGCATTGCAGCTCGGCACAGGCTTCGCGAACACCATGAAGAAGGTGCCATATCATTACCTCTTGCTTGCCGTGATATTGCTCATCGTCGCCTTAACCCCAATCCTTTCAGGGATACAAGGGATAATAGTCCTTGTCATCAGCACCGCGGTCGGATTGCTCCCCGCAATTAAGAAGGTTTCTCGGACGCAGGCCATGGGGTGCTTGTTGGTGCCGGTGATGACCTATTTCTTGCTATGACAAAGCTTAAAAACAAGCGTTGCCGTCACCACGGGATGCGTCGACACGTCATCCTGTCACTCCTCATCCTGATCGTCATAGCGGCCACGGGCTGCGAGGTATTCGAGGAACGTTTCTTGGTGGAGAAGGAAGACAGCAGGCTCCTCGACAACGACCTGCTCATGCACCCTGCGAGCTCACAGGAGCCGTTCACCACCAAGCCCATCACGCTGCGACGGTCCTCCAGCACCGTCACCGGCATGGGATTCTACAACGACCAAGGGCCGAAGACAGTGCTCATCGCCGATCCTGACGTCCAGGTCGGCTTCAACCAGGCGGAGACGAAGCACACGATCCATTGCGCCGACGAGCAAGAGTATGATTACACCCTGTATCTGGACGCGCCCATCGTCGACGTCCAAGGGCGCTCAGCCATAGGCATGGAGGTCATCATCATGGACGAGCACGGGCTCACCGCTGACACGCTGACATGCCCGGTCGTGGTCGTTGACCGGGAGAACGGTGATATCCTCGCTTGGGCGGACCTCGAGGTCACCATGACAGACTGAGCTGTCCGCACAACGATTGCAGGGTACCAGTCGTTTCCTTGCCCGTCTTGAGGTTCCGTAGCTTGAACTCCCTTCGCTCGAGCTCGTCCTCGCCGACGAACAGCACGTAAGGGATGCCATAAGCGTCGGCGTACTTGATGTTCTTGGTCAGACCGCGGCCTATGAGGTCGACGTCGGCGTTGATGCCGTCGTCGCGCAGCTCTTCGACGACGCCGGCCGCGTCGACGTTCCCGATGGGGATGACGTACACCTGCGTCCTCGACTTCTTCAAGGGAATCTTGCGCTGCTGGTCCAGCACTTCGAGGATGGGCTCGAAACCGAATGCTATGCCGGTCGCCGGCACTTTTTGTTTGCCGCCGAGGTAGTTGCCAATCATGTCGTCATAGCGGCCGCCGCCGGCCAAGGAGACCGAGAGCTCTTTGCTGAACACCTCGAAGACGGGGCCGGTGTAATAGGCGAGTCCGCGGGCAAGGCTCGGCATGAACACTAGCCGTTCGTCTTTGGGCAGCAAGGAGAAGAGCTGTTTGAGTTCTTGCACGCCTTCGTTGCCCGGCAGCAACGCTTCATATTCTTCGATGGTCCGCAATCGCAGATGCTTCATGACGTTCTGTGCTTCTTCTTTGTCGAAGCCCTTGTTCAACAATTCCTTGATCACTGTTTTTTCTCCGAGCTTGTCCAGTTTGTCAATGGTGATGATGACCGTCTCTGATAACTCCTTGCTGATACCCGCTGCCTGGATGATGGCTGACAACAACTTACGGTTATTGATCTTTATCTCGACGTCCAACCCTAGGGTGTCGAACGCTGCCAGCACAACCCTGATGATCTCTGCGTCTGCTTGCATGGTCCCGCAGCCGACGATGTCGATGTCGTATTGCCAGAATTCCCGGTAGCGTCCTTGCTTAATCGGGCCGTCGCGGTATGCCTTGCCGATCTGGTAGCGCTTGAATGGCATCTTCAACGTCGGATTCATGCCGACGTACCGCGCTAGGGGGACGGTGAGGTCGAACCGTAGTCCTAACTCGCGGCCTCCTTGGTCTTGCACTTTGAAGACTTCTTTCATGACGTCCGCTGCTTCGCCACCAGCGTATTTCGCTGCCAAGACGTCCATGCGCTCGAGCAGCGGCGTTTCCAAGGGTGCATAGCCGTAGCGCTCGAAGACGCTGATGAGATTCTTGGTGAGGTCTTGTCGCGCGATCTTCTCTTCTGGGCTGTAATCCCTGGTGCCTCGTGCGAGTTGGAGCTTCATACTGCATCACCTTTCTTTGCAAGTATATATAGGTTAGTGAAAATGGGGAGGTAGGCGGGAGTCGAACCCGCGTCTGGAGCTCCACAGGCTCCCATGCTAGCCGTTACACTACTACCTCCATTGATGAACAGAACCACCTTGAATAGAACTGGGACTAGAAAGATCATTGACGACAATGAATATAACCAACTTTTTGCATCATGGTAGTGGTTGCGAACGAGAATTGGTTTATAAAGGTTTCTCTTGAAGGAGAAGAAAAAAAGGGAAAAAATCAGAGCATGCTGGCCGTGAAGCCGAATAATACAAGCATCGCCAGCAACGGCAGCGCTGTGAGGATGATCGAGACGATCAACCCCGCTTTGACCAATCCATGGCCGTCAGTGCCGAGCGGGTATTTCTTCCTCGAGATTAGTGCCAGGATCAGTCCGACAATCGGCAAGACAATAGCGAAGACTAATGAGAGTATCGCCATCGTCTTGTCTTCTCCTGCAGCAGCTGCTGGTTGTTGTGCTTCTGCCATGTCTGCCTCTCTTGAACAGCATTGTATTTAAATGTTCCAGCAGCTTTATAAGAACAACGTTGTAAACCCCTAAAGAACGGGCCCGTGGTCTAGTGGCTACGTGTTCACTGCCGGTTTCGGCACGGGGCGCGCCGCGCATGACGTCTCCTTTACACGGAGAGGGTCACCGGTTCGAGTCCGGTCGGGCCCATTTAAAAAAGAACACAACCAAATCTTTATATACTAGTATAGGGATGTGCTCACTATGGATGTGCAACTGCTCAGCAAACTCAACGGCAACAACAACGTGGGCAACCACGAAGACCGCATCTTCTCCATCCTCTTCCAAGAAGACGAACTCACCTGGCAAAGCATCATCTACGACCTCATCAAGACCGAGCAGATGGACCCTTGGAACATCAGCATCGCGACCATCGCGGACAAGTTCATCACCATGCTCAGGAAGATACAAGAAATGGACTTCCGCATCAGCGGCAAGATGGTCCTCGCAGCGGCCGTGCTGCTGAAGATGAAGAGCGACAAGCTCATGAAAGAAGACATCGTCGCACTCGACAACCTGATCAACAGCACCGAAGAACCCGAACTGCTGGAAGAACTCGAAGAGCTCAGCAAAGAGCACGACAAGGAGAAACCGCGGCTCATCCCCAGAACCCCGCAACCGCGACAACGGAAAGTCTCAGTCTACGACCTCGTCGAAGCATTAGAAGAAGCGCTGGAAACGGAAACCAAAAAACAATTCCACCAACAACGAGCACAAGCACCGACGGTCGAGGTGCCAGTGAAGCCGACGGACATGAGCTTCCTCATCAACAAATTGTACAAGAACATCAAGAAACGGTTCAGCATCAAGAAAACCATGACGTTCGACCAGCTCATCCCCAGCCCGGCAAAAGAAGACAAAGTGTTCACCTTCATACCACTCCTGCACCTGGACAACCAACGACGGATCGACCTGTTGCAGAAAGACCACTTCGGCATCATCAACATCAAGCTCAACAAGCACAAGCTCAAAGAAGAAGCATAACCTTTTTAAAAAAGGTCTTGTTCTAGCACACCCATGCACGTCGCCAAAGACAACGTCAACGGCAATCCCAACGTCGGGCTCTACGGCCTGGTCACGGACGACTACGTCCTGCTCGGTAAGGAAGTGCCGGAGAGCAAGGACAAGACCGTCAAAGCCATCTTCAACAAGGACATCGCAAGAATCACCATCGCCGGCACCAGCCTGATCAACGTGTTCTGCGTCTGGCACAACAACACATTACTCGTACCAAGCATTACGTTCGACCACGAGAAAGAAGCGTTGACCAAACTCGGCATCGACTACGAGGTCATCGAGACCGAGCTCACCTGCTTAGGCAACAACATCCTCTTAACCGAGAAGCGAGCGTTACTCAACCCAGACTTCAAAGCGAAAACAGTGGAAAAGCTCAAGGAAGTCCTGCGATTGCCCTGTGAGCAGACCACCATCATGGAGGTAGAAGCCATCGGCAGCATCGGCGTCATCAGGAATAATAAGGGATTATTCCATCGGGACATACCCCCTGTCAGGGTCAGAGAGCTGGAGAAATCGCTAGGCGTCGACATCACTCTAGGGACCGTCAACATGGGCAGCCCGTACGTGAAGAGCGGTATCCTCTTGGGAGAAGAAGGATTCCTCATCGGCGACACGTCAGGAGGACCGGAAGTCAAGAACGCCGACGAAGCGTTAGGATTCATCGAGGTATGAACAATGGACCAAGCACGACAACAAGAACTCCAACAAGCCGCGGCACGGTTGCAGCAGCTCCAATCATACCTGCAAGTGCTCGAGGAACAGACGCAAGAGACGGCGAACGCGCTGGAACACATGGACACCATCGCGCAGGTCGAGCCAGGGACGCCTGCGTACGTGCCGTTGACGAACGGCATCTACATCAAGGCGAATCTGGAGAAGACGAACGAATTCTTGCTGAACACCGGGAAGAACACGGTGACGGCACAATCACCCGCGGAAGCGAAAAGGCTGTTGCAAGAACAGCAGGAAGAGCTGCGGAAAGCGCAAGAGGACATGACACAACAATTCACCGAGCTCTACAGGCAGTACATGGAGCTGCAGCTCAAACAGCACGAGGAGAAAAGCTGATGTTCAAGTTCCTCAAAGACAGGCTCAAAGGAGCGATCAAGAAGTTCTCGAAAGACGTCGAAACAAAAGCTGACGTCGACAAGGAAGAAATACCGGAAGCACCGAAAAAGACTGCACCGATCAAGAGGAAAGCGCCTGCAAAGAAAGAGGCAGCGATCGAGGAACAACCAGAGGAACCAAGAAAGAAAGAAGGATTCCTCAAGAAAATCACCAAGGTCACCCTCTCAGAGAAGAAGTTCGACGACATCTTCTGGGAGTTGGAAGTGACGTTGATGGAGAGCAACGTCGCGGTCGAGGTCATCGAAAAGATAAAGGAAGACCTCAAGCGAGCGCTCACCGGCGAGAAGATGGGCAGGAGAGGTATCGAAGAAAAAATCATCGGCACACTCAAGCAATCCATCAAGGACATCCTCTCTATACCACCCATCGGCCTGCTCAAGAAAGCGAAAGAAAAGCAACCGCTCATCATCGCGGTGGTCGGCGTCAACGGGTCAGGGAAGACAACGACACTAGCAAAATTAGTGCAATACTTCCAACAACACGGCAAGTCGGTCGTCGTCGCGGCAGCGGACACGTTCAGAGCGGCGGCCATCCAACAACTCGAGGAACACACCAACAAGTTAGATGTAAAGTTAATCAAGCACGACTACGGCAGCGACCCCGCGGCAGTAGCGTATGACGCGATCAAGCACGCCGCCGCGAAGCGCATCGACGTCGTCCTGATAGACTCCGCGGGAAGGCTGCACAGCGACGACAACCTGATGAACGAGCTCAAGAAACTGGTGCGGATCAACAAGCCAGACCTCAACGTCTTCGTCGGGGAAGCCGTCACGGGCAACGACTGCGTCGAGCAAGCAAGACTCTTCGACCAAGCAGTCGGCATCGATGCCATCATCCTCGCAAAAGCGGACGTGGACGAGAAAGGAGGCGCAGCCATCTCAGCATCCTACGTCACGAAAAAACCTGTCATCTTCTTGGGCACCGGACAGTCCTACGACGACCTGACAGCGTTCAAGCCGGACGTCGTGCTAGAAAACCTCGGGCTGTGACGTCACGACGGCGGGTACATGAACACGCGGCTCGTCGTAATAACCTCTGGCGAGGCGAACTTGACCATGGAAGGGGTGCCGACCTTCGGGATGAAGTCCAAGCGGACCAGCTCGTCCTTCTCCACCTCACGAGGCGCCTCGAAGAACATCCTGATCACGTCACCGTGCTGCAACCGTCCGGGCACGTGCATCGTGCCCTCATGCAAATACGTCACCGTGAAAAAACCTTCGCCCAGCGAGGTCGGCGTCACCGTGATCGTGACGTTATCCGTTGAGGCGTTGTTGTCGCCGCACGTGCCCGCGAACGTGACGTGCTCGACGAACTCGCTGCCCGTCGCGGTGTACGTCCCGGACACGTCATGAGCGGCACCGGAGCAGTTCACGCCCGGCAACACGTACTGCTCGCCACTGCTGAACCAGAACTGCAAGAAACCGCTCGCGTTGAGGTTCACCTGGTCGGCCGCGCCGTCCATATCGTAATCCTCCCCCAGGTCGATAGCTATCAAGGACACGTTCCCCAACACGTCGCGCTGCAACGTGTAGAAGCCGTCAGCGCTGTCGTGCTCGGTCGTGCCGTTGACGCCCCGATACGTGAGCTCGGCGCTGATGTCATACAAGCTCATCGTCAGCAACGCCTGATCCAACCGCACCGCAGCGCTCCCGGGGCCGAGCCTGAGGATTTCCTCGAAGAACTCGACGTCGAGGTCCTCGCCGTCAGTCGCGGACACCTCCACGACGACGACGCTCGTCCGCATCTGCTCCTCAGACTCGTCAGCGGTCATCAATGACTTCTCCTGCAAGGAGATGCCTGACTCGATGACCACGCCCGCCGCGATTACGCCGATGAGCAGGACGGCGATGAACGCGATGATGAAAGGAATGCTCATGTCCCCACGCTTTCCCCAGCCGTCAACGGACACCTTTGCCACCATGATACCCCTAGTACTACACACAGAAAAACATAATATTTAAAGATTCCCCTTTTTTCCGTCGATGAGGAGTGAACACCGCTACCTCGCCGCGTGCAACACAGTAACATTCCGCCCAGGGCAACTTCCCAGCACGACATCATTTGTCCAAGCCCATGGAGCGCCAGCGCAAGTACTGCAACTCGCGCACCTTTACCAGCTCGGCATCGTGCAAGTGTCTCGTCATGATGGTCGTGCCGCCCATGCCGCGGAACTCGATGACGCGGTCGCGCAATATCAAACCGGCGATGATCAAGAGGAAACCGATCAGCAACAACCCGCCCAAGGCCAATCCTTCGACGAAGAACTCCATAAGGAAGGAGCCGAGCCATCCCAAGCCAGGAACAGCAGCGATGACCATGCTGATAGGCCCGAGGAGCATGACGAACAACCCCCAGAACAACAAGCGCAAATTGATGACATTCTTCGCCTTGACCGATTCCAGGAATCGCAGGTCGAGGTCCTCGAACGTGCTGTAGAAGTAATGGAACGTCCGCGCAGCCCAGCCATGCTTGTGCTTGATGACGCGACGGTCAGTGAAGAACATCTCATGAGCCTGGTACAGGACGTGCTCGCCGGGCAATAAGTATTCCTTCACGTCCTGCTCCATGGACTTCATCGGCTTTAACAAGTAGCGCTTCTTCTCTGACGGGCGGAGCTTCCGGTGCTTCACCCCTTTTTTCTTTCCACCCATAATCAATC